>JACXTO010000166.1 GCA_016919565.1 Methanomassiliicoccaceae archaeon
CCCCGGCGCTTCATGGCCGAACGGATGCCGGTCGCGACCGCTGCCGTGTTCTCGAACGCCGTGTAGATGTAAGGCACCTCGAAGGCGGAGGTCGGGTATTGGGCGCCAAAGACGACCAAGCAGGATGCTGGAACGTACACTATGGTATCGGGACCGAGCAGCTTCATGATGTTCTTCACGGCGATGGCGACGCCGCATCCCGGGCAGGCGCCATGCCCCCAGAGGAAGTAGTCCTTGTTGGGGACGTCCTTGATCGTGAGGTTGGAAACGTCCTTGATCTCGTCGCTCATCTCTGCCGCCCCCTCAGTCCGTACCAGTACACGTCCCTCTCCGCCCTGCCGCTGAGGCTCTCCTCGATCCGCGCGAAGATGTCGCGCATCTCCTCGAGTGTCAGGTCCCTCCCGCCCAATCCTGCGATGTGGTCGGTGATCTGGAGGCGCAGTGGCCTTAGGGCTCCGCGGACCTCGGTGAACACCGGCCCGAAGGAGTTGAATCCGACCGATCTGTCGAAGACGCCCAGCGCCTTGAGGTCCTTGGTCGCTTCGAGCAATTCCTTCTCAGGGAAGGGACGCATGAACCGCATCTTGATGAGGCCGGCCTTCTTGCCTTTGGAGCGCAGCTCGTCAACGACCCCTCTGGCAGTGGTGGTCGCCGTTCCTAACGAAAGCAGCGCGAACTCCGCATCCTCCATCTGATAGGTATCGAACAGGCCTCCATAGCCGCGGCCGAAGGCTCGCGCATAGGCCTCATCGACCTCCTTGATAACGATGCGCGAGTCGTCCATCGCCCGGTCGAGCTGGTAGCGCATCTCCATGGCGTACTCCGGCGGGACCAATGGATTGATGAGTCTCGGATCGGCCGGGTCTAGCATGTTCATCGGCTTGAACTTGGGCAGGAACCGGTCGACCTCCGCCTGTTCCGGCACCTCCACCTTCTCCACCGTATGGGACAGCACGAACCCGTCCAGGCAGATCATGATCGGCATCATCACCCGCTCGTCCTCGGCGATGCGGAAGCCTTGGATGACCATGTCCAATGCCTCCTGGTTGTCCTCCACGTACACCTGGAGCCAGCCGGACTCCCGCTCCGGCATTGAGTCATTATGCTCCAGCCAGATGCCTGAGGCGGCGCCCAGGGAGCGGTTCACGTTCACCATGACTATCGGCAATCGGATCTGGGGAGGGGCATACAGCATCTCGTGCATGAGGGCGAGCCCCTGCGAAGACGTGGCGGTGAAGGTCCGAACGCCACCAGCGGAGGCGCCGACGGCAATGCTCATGACACTATGCTCGCTCTCCCCAGGAATGAAATCGGCGTCGAACTCTCCATCATTGATGAATTCGGAGAGCTGTTCCATTATCAATGTCTGCGGCGTGATCGGAAAGCCGGGGATCACCTCCACCCTTCCGAGGCGGACGCCCCAAGCGACGGCGTGGTCGGCGGAGATCACCTTGGTCACCATGTCTT
Organism: Methanomassiliicoccaceae archaeon; assembly: GCA_016919565.1. Classification (GTDB taxonomy): domain Archaea; phylum Thermoplasmatota; class Thermoplasmata; order Methanomassiliicoccales; family UBA472; genus FEN-33. The sequence continues at coordinate 1,468 of JACXTO010000166.1, forward strand.
CACGCCCCTGATCATTTCGATGGCGTCGACAGGACAGATCTGGGCGCAGATGCCGCAGCCCTTGCAATAGCGGTAATCGAACTTCATGTGATCATCCTCCTGACGCTTGATCGTGCCCTCGGGGCAGGACCACCAGCAGCGCAGGCAGCGGATGCACTTGTCGATGTCATAATGTGGGCTGGACGTCCTCCACGTCCCCACCTGGTTCTGCCAGGCGCTGCCCGGACCGACCACCACGCCGCCGACCTGAGTGGTCGGGAGGGAGACACCGATAGGTATCTGGTCCCAATCAGGGAGCCATTGGTCCTTCTGCACGATCGGTCTATCGCCCTTGCAGCGCCCGGTACGAGCCGATTGATAGGCCTCCCTGGCCGCTTCAGAGTTCATTTTGGCCGCTCTCGGGCCGAGCTTTTCCCCGAACTTATCTTGGATGGCCTTGACGATCGAATCTATTGAAACAATATCCTGCGCCCTCGCCATCGCCCCAAGGATGGAGGTGTTTACTATGGGCGCCTTCAGCTTCTCCAAGGCAATGGTGGTGGCGTCGACGGTCGTTGTGATCACCGAGATCCCGAGATCGTATTCCTCCGGCGCCATGATGGTATTGATGACCGCCGCACCCTCCGGTTTCAATCCTTCGGCAACTGGCTCAATATCCGGCAGCGTGTCGTCCAGAAGGACGAGCATGTCCGGATGATATATCTGGCTCTTGAGAGTGATCCTGCCCTTGTCGATCCGAGCGAACGCTTTGACCGGAGCGCCACGCCGCTCCGCGCCGAAGTAGGGGAAAGCCTGAGCGTGATATCCGTCTAGAACGGCAGCCTCGGCAAGCGTTTGAGCGGCCATGACCGCGCCCTGCCCTCCCCTGCCATGAAACCTGACCTCATACATGGAATCCAGCACCCTCATTCACTCTATTCGAAATCGCCATATATAATCCCTCAGCCGATTGGACATTGTGGCGTGATGTGATGGCACACGCGGCCGCTCTTCTCCAGCCGATCGAGCCAGGAAAAGGATTTAGGCAAGATGCTCTAAATCGACAATAGATAGCATGAGGACAGTGGAGGTCAGATGGAAAGAGGTCGCCGCGGATGACAAGCTCTCGGACTTCAATTCATACCTGAAGGAGATGGATGATACCGATACTCCCAGCGCGGTCGAGGAAGGCTTCTCCACATGGCTGAAGGAGCACATCGAAGGGCGGAAGGTCATCGTCTCGGACATGGAGATCTTCGTGGACGGCAAGTATTATCCACTGGACCGAGGCAACGAGGCGGCCGGCTTCTACGGGCGGCTGAAGGAAGCATCTGGCAGATAGCGAGACGGGTGCATAACAGAAAGGAAAATGGTTTGGCTCAGACGTGATCGACCCAGGAAGCGTACTTCTTGCTCTTCCCCCTGGCCGCGTCCGAGAACATTTTCTGGAGCTTCGATGTGATCGGGCCAGGCCTTCCCGCTCCGATGACCATGTCGTCGATGCTGTGGATCGGCTGGACCTCTGCCGCCGTTCCGGTCATGAAGACCTCGTCCGCGATCATCAATTCGCTTCGGGTTATGTTGCGCTCGATGACCGGCATGCCTTGGTCCTCGGCGATGCGCATCACCGAGTCCCTGGTGATCCCCTCCAATATGCCCGCGGAGATCGGCGTGGTGAATATCTTGCCCCTCCGGACCATGAATATGTTCTCGCCAGTGCCCTCTGCGACGTTCCCTTCGGAGTTCAGCAGCAGCGCCTCGTCAGCGCCCCTCTTCACCGCCTCCAGGCGCGCCAGCACCGAGTTGACGTAGTGACCGCAGACCTTGGCGTTCAACGCCATGGCCCGATTCCCTGACTTCTCCCAGGATGACGTGATCAGCCTGGCACCGAGCTTCATCTGCTCCTCTCCCAGGTAGACGCCCATGTATACCACGGCGATCGCGACCTTGGTCGGCAGCTTGATCGGGTTGAGGCCATACGTCCCTGTGCCGAAGAACGCGATAGGACGGATGTAATCGACCTTGACCTTGGCGTTGGCTCGCACCGTCTCCTTGGTCGCTTCGCAGAGCTCGTCCAACGAATACGGGATGTTGAGCGAGATTATCTTGGCGGAGTCGAGGAATCGATCCATATGATCTCGCAAGCGGAAGATGGAACGCCCCTTCGCCGTTTCGTAAATCCTGATGCCTTCGAAAACGCCCCCGCCGTAATGCAGGCCATGCGTCATGACGTGGATGTTCGCATCCGCGTAGTCCACCAACTTACCGTCCATCCAGACCTTCTGCTGTGATGCCATGCTGATCCCTTCACCAATGTGATTGCACTCTCGATTATAATGGATTTGGCACTTCAGAGCGCGTTCACGGCGCGGATGAAAACGTCCAGGTTGGTCGACCCTATCATCTTGTCCACCTCTTCCAGACTGCCTATCAATCGCACTTTGCCAGCTGAGTTGGCCGCGAGCGCATATGCCTCGTGCCTGGTCTCATCGACCACTTCAGCATGAACGATGTCGTGGAGCCCCTTGAGGTCTGCCACGGCCACTTCTGCCTGTTGCCGGTCCTTGACGGTCAGCACGACGCGTGACTTGCCAGCGATCTCGCACTTCCCAACGACGATGGTGTCGACGTTGATCCTCTTACGCGTGAATACGCCCATCACTCGCTGCATGACACCGAACTCGTCGTTTACGACTAACGAAATCACTTCCACGTTCAAGCC
>JACXTO010000167.1 GCA_016919565.1 Methanomassiliicoccaceae archaeon
CCCAAGGCGCCAGGGATGTACCGGCTCTTCACCGGCATGTTCAAGAAGAAGATGGCCGCGGTAGGCGTCGAGGACTATCCGGTCCAGAAGAAGATGGCATTGGAGCTCGGCGTAAAGATGTACGCCTGCAGCACCAGCATGGGCGTCATGGGGGTCAAGCAGGAGGACCTGGACGAGGGAGTGATAGTCCTCGGGGCGGCTGGCTTTCTGAACATCGCTGCGGACACCGAAATGCAGTACTTCATCGGATGATGATGACATGGCGTCCATCCTATTCGTGCTGTTGAAGACGCCGCATGAGAACGTCAATCTGGAGCTGACCACCGATCTCGGCGGCCAATCGAAAAAGGCGGCGCTGCTGTTCGAGGACGCGGTCTACTACGCTGTCGACAGGAAAGCGGCCAAGCATCTGGCCGAGCATGTGGACGAGATATTCGTGATCTCGGACGACCTGGCGGCCCGGGGTTTCGAATGCGACATAGGCGGCAAGTTCAAGGCGATTGACTATGGACAGGCGGTCGACCTGATCATGAATTACGATAGAACGGTAACGCTGTGAGGTGAAGAAGATGAAAAGAACACTGCTTATCCACTTGCGCTCCGGTAGCATGATGAACATGGACTCCAACCTGGCAGTGAAGCTTGCCAGGGCCGCATTGGACAGGGGCCACAACGTGCGCATCTTCGGCTATGGCGAAGGGATCACTGTGGTCAAGGAAGGCCAGGAGCCGAAGCGCTTCCCGAACGTGGGGAAGGAGCTCACCGAGCTCGCAGAGAGGGGCGCGACCATCGTCGTCTGCGAGACCTGCTGCGCCGCTCGTGGCATCCACCGGGGCGAGGAGGTCAAAGGGGCCAAGGTCGGCAGCTTGACCAATGATCTGTCGAAGTTCGTTTCGGAAGCGGACCGGATCGTCACGATAGCGAGGTGAGATAATGTCACAAAGCATTCTGATACTTGCGACAAAGGCCCCCTATGGAACTGAGGATTTCTTCGCTGGCGCGCGTCTCTCGTTGGCGATGTTGGCGAGCGGGAGCATTTCGCGATCGACGGTACTCATGGTCGGTGATGGGACCTTGAACGCCATTGCGTCCCAGAACCCTGGCGCCATAGCCATGCCTTCCAATCCCGAGGCGATCAACGACTTGGCCGACTTCGAGGGGGAGGTCTACGTGCTCGAGGAAGATCTAAAAGCTCGGGTAGGCGACCTGCCAATCATCGATGGCGTGAAGAAAATATCTTGGGAGAAGGCGCGAGAGCTGATCAGCGACCACGAGCTCGTGACGACATTCTGATCGCCCCGCCTCCTCTTCTTTTTCCCTTTTTCCTTGGAGACATCCAAGCCAATCCACATTGGAGCCCGGGCGATCATGCCAAGGGTCTTTAAGCTCAAGCTCAATAATGCTTGAGCGATGGCATTCGACCTGTTCTCCCTGGACCAATTGATCCTGGTATTAGGCCAGATCACGCTCCTGGTCCTGGCGGGGCTTTTGATCCTAGCATTGATATCGGCCATTCTCATCGTGTTCTCGATCAGGACTGGCCGGATGGTCTTCCCGCATCTCTTCCTCGCTGGAATGGCGCTGGTGGAAGGTGTCATAAGGGCTTTCTGTGGCCTGCTGGGCGTCGAGGACAGGGAACTCACCGAGTTCGTGATCCGGTTGCACAATCGATTCAACCAAGGCAAGTTCGACCGCATCCCGGCCAAGGACAAGGCGATATTCCTTCCCCAGTGCCTCCGGTCAGCCAAATGCCCCGCCCATCTGACGCCGGAGGGCCTGATATGCCAACGATGCATGCTCTGCGATATAGGCCGATCGATAGACGCTCTGGAGGCTCAGGGATACCATGTGCACATAGTGCCAGGCTCTACTTTCATCAAGCGGTTGGTGAAGGCTGAGAAGCCAAAGGCGATCATCGGGGTGGGCTGCCTCATGGAAGTGAGGGAAGGCCTGATGCTCGCCGATCGCTTGGGGCTCGTGTCCATGGGCGTGATCACCCTGAAGGACGGCTGCATCGAGACCCTGGTCAATTGGACCATTATCAACGAATTGGCAGCGGGCGGCGCAAATCTCGAGGCTCTGCCTTCCGTCAAAGCGATAGAGTGAACCCTCTGGGCCGATCGGGAGACGGATTGAGCAAACCCTTTAATCGTTGAGGGGATTACTTCGTTGAATGATAGAGGTCCTGAGCCGCTCTGGATTGTCAAAGATCGCATCATGGACCTCAGGCAATGGCAAGGCGAGAACACCGAATCTCCTGTTCCTAGGTTCGAAGGCTTTCCCGCATCCCGATTATTCGCAATTGGTTCTCGACGAAGAGAGCGGTACGATCCGCTCCTTGACCGACCCCGATTTCAGAAACATAGAACTTCAGCAAGGAATCTATGTGCCTTTCTCGGCCGGGTCCAAGCAGGAGCGGGAGGACGTTTGCGGATCAGCCGAGGCCGATGTCGAATCGGCCGTTCCGATCGATCAGTGGCTCACTGGCGACATCGCGATCGTCCCTAATGCGTTCGAGATGAGGAGAGATGCGAGGACCTTCGTCCATCTCGTCGTGCGCCTGCGAAAGCAGATCGGCTTCAGCAAGCTTCTCTACGCTCCTGGCATGATGGACTGTTCCAATCTCGCCCTGTTGGCCTACATGGGCATCGACATTTTCGACACCGCTCTACTGAATCACCAGTCATCCAGGGGGGTTATCAGCAGGATCGAGGGTGCATTCGCTCCCGACAACGCGAGGTGGGCATCGCGGCCGGGGGAGAGCGTTCTCGACCTGAACCTCAGGAGCTCATGGGATGAGCTGCTTCTGGTCAGGCGCATGATCGAGGTCGGGCGGCTGAGAGAGCTGGTCGAGATGAGGTCGAACGCCACGCCATGGAACGTCGCCACCCTCCGCATTCTCGATGAGCTGTTCTATGACCATCAGGAGATGTACGCGCCGGTGGTCGGCCCGCGCTTCTACGCCAACTCAAAGCAATCGTTGAGCAGGCCAGATGTCGTGCGCCACCGTCGCAGGATACTGGAGCGATACCGGCCGGCCGCCCACAAGAAGGTGCTGCTGCTCATCCCCTGCTCCGCCAAGAAGCCATATTTTTTCTCCAAGAGCCACCAGACGTTCAGGAACGTACTTACCTCTGTGGCAAACTCGACCGTCGTGCAGGAGTTGATCATCACCTCGCCGTTAGGTGTGGTCCCCAGGGAGCTCGAGCTGTTTTATCCCTCGGCGCAATACGACATCCCGGTCACGGGCCACTGGGACCTGGAGGAGCAGGCGATGGTCAGGGAGCTGGTGGCCCACGTTGCGGCTCTCGGTTTCGATCAGGTGATAAGCCATCTCGGCGGCGAGAGCGACATCGTTAAGGAGGCGGTGGACTGCGTGGACACATCTCAAGGAAGCCCGATGTCGCGAGACGCATTGGCCAGGCTGCAGGAGGCACTGGCCGAGGCTTGTGCCAAGCAGCCGAGGACTCCTTTCAGCGTCGAAAGAGCGGCGACCATGGCCGCTGCGGCCCGATTCCAGTTCGGAGAGGGCGGAGAGGCGTTACTGGAAGGATGCGCTGTCAGCGGCAACTATCCCTACTCTCGGATATCTCTCGGCAACAAGCAGTTGGGCCTGCTCACCCCGGAGCGGGGCATGATCTCGCTCACGCTGGATGGAGCGGAGAAGCTCGCATCCAAAGGCCTCTACCTGGTCGAGATCGAGGATTTCGATCTGATGGGGAATTTATTCGCCAAGGGAGTGAAGAAGGCCGATCCGATCATCCGCATCGGGGACGAGGCGATCATCATGCGAAACGGCGAGGTCGAGGGGGTCGGCATCGCCAACATGAGCGCGGCGGAGATGACCGCAAGCGAAAGGGGGGAAGCGGTCAGGGTTAGGCACAAGCGCAAGCATACCTGATTTGCGATTCTTTTGGATACCGATTTGATTGGCCAGTCAATAGGCAAGCGCCAGTACTTTCGCTCACCTCCCCCCGTCCACGATATAAGTAGCGTCGGGCATCTGAGATTCAAGAGGTGTATCATGGAAACCGATGCAGAGGACTACGGCTGGGAAGAAATGTACCGCCTTTATGGAGTCTGCACTGAGCTACAGGATGCACACCCATCCCTCGGTGAGGTGTGGAGTCGCCCCACTCCCCCCACCGACTTTTCTGGGATGAAGAGATGGTTCTGATCCTACGGCCGCGTCAGTTGCCCGGATCTATTCCAGTCACTTGAGCTCATCGTTATGTCACCATACGTCGTTGCTCAATCAAAATCTCGCTCTTCCTCCTTCTGGATCCCGATTGCGATGGAAGAAGAGATGCGCCTATAGGCCGCTTTGTAAGCATCCCAGATCAAGTAGGTGATCAAGACCGCGATGAATCCTATGGCTACCAGAGGCAGGAAGCTCACGCCCTCCACCTGGGGAAGGAATGGCAGGAAGACCAGGAAGATGATGAACGCCAACACCGCTTCGCTCAGGTTCTTGAAGACCTTGCTTGCCGCGCC
>JACXTO010000168.1 GCA_016919565.1 Methanomassiliicoccaceae archaeon
GACTGCAGCTTCAACGATGTCAAGCGCTCCGGGATCCGTGGAATAACCTTGGAGGCGATTTCCATGGCCGCGGAGGAGAAGAAGGTCATCAGGCTGGTGGCGGAGGTCTCCCCCACGCGTTTGGAAGTTAGCCCGCGGCTCGTGCCGATCGGGCATCCTCTGGCCATCGGTGGCACGCTGAATATCTTCCAGCTCATGACCGAACTCGCTGGAGAGGTCACCGTCGCCGGTCGTGGCGCCGGCAGACTGGAGACCGCATCCGCCCTGCTCAGCGACCTGGTGGCGCTGATGAATGAGGACTGCGTGGCAAGAAGAGCCACGGTTTAAATATCACAGCCGTGTTATGCAACGCCAGACCAAGGGCGCAACACCAATGTCCAGCAATTCTGCAAGAAGGGATTTATTTATTGGTCGATCGAGTTAGTCTTTACGATACGACCCTAAGGGATGGCGCACAGACCGAAGGCGTCTCTTTCTCCAACGAGGACAAACTGGACGTCCTTAGTCATTTGGACGCGTTCGGCATCGATTTCGTCGAGGGGGGATTTCCGGCCTCCAATCCGAAGGATAAAGCTTTTTTCAAAGCGGCGCACAAGCTGGAATTGAAGAACTCGAAGCTGGTCCCCTTCGGGAGCGTATGCCGCTCGGGGGCAAGGGCATCCGGGGACGCGTCGCTCGCCACCCTACTGGCCTCCCAGACCGAGTACGTCTGCCTTTTCGGCAAGTCCTGGGCGCAGCACGCGAGCGTCGCGCTGGGGATCTCATTGAAGGAGAACCTGGGGATCATCGAGGACAGCGTCTCCCACCTGGCTTCTCAAGGGCGCAAGGTGATCTTCGACGCCGAGCACTACTTCGATGGCTGGAAGGGCGATCACGATTATGCTCTGGAGGTCCTGCGCACCGCCGAGGCGGCCGGAGCGGAGTACCTGGTGCTCTGCGACACCAACGGCGGAAGCTTGCCTAGCGAGATCGACAAGGCGGTACGCGAGGCACGCTCGATGTTCAAGGCCCAAATCGGCGTTCACGCGCACAACGACAGCGAGCTGGCCGTTGCGAACTCATTGGCTGCGGTGGAAGCCGGGGCGACGATGGTGCAGGGCACGATCAACGGGCTGGGAGAGAGATGCGGCAACGCCAACCTCTGTTCGATCATCCCGGCGCTGATGCTCAAGATGGGGAAGAGGACCTCGGTGCCGGACCTGTCGGGCCTCACCTCACTGGCCAACCTCATCGGTGAGGTCGCCAATGTCCTTCCGGACCAGAGGTTGCCGTACGTCGGAACGAGCGCGTTCGTCCACAAGGCGGGGATGCACGTCTCCGCCGTGCTCAAGGACCCGCGCACCTACGAGCACGTCGATCCTCAGTCGGTAGGCAATGCCAGGCGCATCCTGGTCTCAGAGCTCGCCGGCACCTCCAACGTGATCGCCAAGCTCAGGGAGCTGGGCATAGACGCCGAGAAGGATAATGGGCGCTCGATCCTGGAGAAGCTGAAGGAGCTCGAGTCCAAGGGTTACCAGTTCGAGGCGGCCGAGGCCTCCTTCGAGCTCATGGTGCGGCGCTTGCAGGGCGGCTCCACACCGCCGTTCAAGCTGACCGGGTTCCGCATCTTCGTCGATGTGTCGGGGGACACCATGCGCTCCGAGGCGAGCGTCAGGGTGGTCGACCCCGCCGGGCTGGTGGAGCACACCGCCTCAGAAGGGAACGGGCCCGTCAACGCCTTGGACAAGGCGCTGCGGAAGGCGCTGGAGCGGTTCTATCCAGAGCTCCGCACCATCCGCCTGATCGATTACAAGGTCCGGGTGATCGATGCCAGGGCGGCCACGGAGGCGACCGTTCGCGTGCTGATCCGTTCCACGGACGGGGTGATGACCTGGACGACGGTCGGGGTATCGGCGAACATCATCGAGGCGAGCCTGCTGGCCCTCATCGATTCACTGGAGTTCAAGCTCCTCAAGTCCCCCAACGGGGCGGTGAGCCAAGGGTCGGTCCCGCTGGTCAACGGCGAAGGGAAATGATGATGTGCCTGGGACTGCAATAGCCATAGGGAGAACATGCCCTACTCAGTCAGGCTGATCGGCACCGAAGAGAAGGATGCGCTGTACGCGCGATACGCGCCACGATTGCTTTACTCCCGCAAGTCCGAGATCTATGGATGCTGCGTGAAGCTGCTCACCGACGACGATTCGATCGTCCGCCAGTGGCAGGACAACTTCTTCATGACGTCGGAGAACCTGCGCTCCCATGGGCGCGTGATCGTGCTAAACGACCCGGGCATGGAAACCGGCGTTCTCTTTGACCCTTACACCAAGACGGCCTTCGTCTTCAATACATCTTACTATGGAACGATAAAGAGCGTCGCCCTTGCCGTCGCTGGCGATATCCTTGAGGACCAGCACGGCATCTATTCGGTGCATGGGGCGGCCATCGATGTTGCTGGCAAGGGCGTTTCGCTCATCGCCCCGTCCAAGACCGGCAAGACCACGCATTCCTGGGGCCTCCTGCGTTCCCCCGAAGCGCGCCTGGTGACGGATGACTGGTATTTCGTTCGGCTATCGGACAAGCGGCATCTGATCTTCGCGTCGGAGAAGAACTGCTACGTGGAGGGCGATATCAGCAAGATCTGGAAGGAGTTCCAGCCTTTGGTGGACAAGGGGAGGTTCGATGGCGCGGAGAGAGCGATACTGAACGTCCGCTGGATCGTTGGCGCGACCGGAGTGGTGCCGATGACCAGCCTTTACCACATCCTGCTGCTGAAGCGCGACAAGGACGACCCGACGATCGTCCGCGAGCTTTCGAAGGAGGAGGCGCTCGACTACCTCATCGATCACGATTTCTGCAACCCCCACCAGCTAGTGAGGGATAGAAGAAAGCAGGACCTGAGGAAGCACTTCTTCTCCGAGCTGCTGAGTAAGTGCGACGTAAGGTTGGTCAACACCAGGCTCCCGCCCGAGCAGACCCAGGCCGAGATACGCAAGTCCATAGGCCTTGGACCATGACCGAGTTTCACGTGGCCTGACTCCTACTTCATCGACAATAGGAATAGATCGAAGATTATTCGCAATTGTGTATCGATTCGCGGCCATGAAAATGAGTGAATCCCTTCGACTCGGAAGCGACAGACTGCCTTAGATTCTTATTTCGAAAAAAGTGATAGCACGCCCCTTGCACATCAAGGGCAAAGGGCGGACCTTCCAGTAATGAGATGTGGGGGCACTGGGATTTGAACCCAGATCAGCGGGTTTCCTCTACGCGGGGAGCTACCCCACGCGAATTAACGGGGTCACCGCTCCAGTTAGTCATCACTGTTCAGCGAACCCGTTAGCGATCATTCCCAGTTAACTGGAGCCCGCGAGTATACCGAATTAGCC
>JACXTO010000169.1 GCA_016919565.1 Methanomassiliicoccaceae archaeon
TCCTCTTCGATCTGGTGGACGGCGTCACTCTTCGTCCTCCTTTTTAAACTGGATACGACGTAAACGTGGTGGTTCCGCTCGTGCAGTCCTGTGAGCACATAGACCACCGCATCCACGAGCCCCCAGGCGATGTTCGTCCCATATGCCGCGGTGAGCAGGAGGCTCGCACTTAGCTGTTCGCGAGGGATCGTGATCTCGATCGCACCTATCACCGTCAGGACCAGTATGAGGCTGTACAGGGCCTGCGACAGGCGCTCTGACGGCGTCAGATATTTGCTGATGAATTTCTTCAGTGGATTCTCGGGCATCTCAATCGCTGGTATTCGCTCAGTAAGCATTCTGACATTCATCTATTCTTCTCATTCCGAGGTGGAACGCGAAAGCACCAAACAACAGAAGAACGGCCGCCAGTCCGAAACCCAATTGATACGAGGCCAGGACGACGATCGCTCCAGTGATCAAAGGTCCGAGAGAATGTCCGATGTCCATAATAGAGCTGAGAACGCCTATGGCCGAGCCATGAGCGCTGCAACCAGCGATCTCGCAGACCAGCGCGGACGTTGAAGCGGTGACCATCGCCACGGTGATACCGAAAATGATCGACAGTATCGCCAGGAGGATGGGATTGGTCGAGAACGGCAGGAGAAGGATGACCACTGAGCCAGCCAGGAGCCCGACGATGATGCTAGGCTTCCTGCCCCTCCTATCGGAAAAGCGACCCATGAACGGTTTGGTGAGGAGCATGCTGATCACCTGCACTCCCATGATGGCGCCGATCTCCAGGCCGTTCATGCCTAGCGAGAGGCAATAGAGCGGCAGGAATGTCTCGAAGGCGCCCATGGCGAAATACTGGATCCCCTCCATGGACGAGGTGAGCAGGATACCTTTGTCCTTCACCACATCTTTCAAGGCAGCGATCATGCCTCCTGACGGCCTTAGCGCACGAGCTTTCGACAATGGCAGGTCCCACTTGACCAGGAATGCCATGGCCAAGGCGATTATGGCCGTCACGCCACATACCATGTAGAGGAGCCCGAAGTTTGCGAAATAGATGAGTGCGCCGCCGGCGAATGGCGCTGAAAACCTTCCCACCATCGTGAAGGAGGAATAGGTGCCCAGTGCCTGGCCTCTTACCTCGGCCGGGTAATGGTCGGCGATGGCCGCCATTGCCACTGGCATGAACATGCCGGTGGCGAATCCATGATAAAATCGGACCATCCCTAGCTGCCAGATCTCGGTGACGAAGAGATAGGTGAACGGGGCGGTGGCGAAGATCAGCAGCGAGATGAACAACACCCGCTTACGGCCATATTTGTCCGAGTACGCTCCAGCAAATGAGCTGATCAGGATGCCAGGGATCGGGCTTATCGCTGATATCAATCCCACTTGCGCGGCATCCGCTCCGATGCTCTGCGCCAACAGGGGCAAAGCCGGGTTCTTGGACATGGTGGATGTGAAGATCACCAGCGCCGCGATGATGCCGATGATGACGAGGAGCGGACCGCTTCTGCCAAATGATGGCTTCACGCGATTAGATTCCTGCATCACGTAATTACCATTGTCGAATGCCCGATGGTATTGTCACGCTCGAATGAAATCGTCACAATAGAGCTTCTGGTCGAGGAGTATCTGCGCCGACTTCAGGGTCTTCATGAGCTCTGCGTCCTCCGGGTCCAGGATAGCTGCGCTCAGACCTGCGCTCATCAGCATCGCCAGGAACGTTCGGTTCAGCAAGCTCCGGTCCTTAGCCCCATTGGAGACGTTGCTCAAACCGACGACCGTCCGGGGAGCGGGGTCGTTGAGAGTGCGGAAGAGACGAAGGGATTCGATCACCTTGGCCCCCTGGTCCTGCGCCGCCTTCGTCGGAAGCACCAGCGGATCGAGCAGCAGGCGCTCCGGCATGATCTCGTGCTCCATCGCCGTCGTCATCATGAGCATGGCCATCTCCGCCCTGGCCTCGGCGGAATTAGGTATGCCGCGTTCGTCCATGGTGAGGCATATCACGTCCGCTCCGAATTCCTTCGCCAACGGGAACAGCTTGTCCATCTTGGCCTTCTCTGCTGTCGTGGAGTTAATGATGGTCCGGTTCTTCGCCGCCTTGAGCCCGGCGGTCATGGTCTTGATGCCAGGGGTGTCGATGCACATTGGGACCTCCGTGACCTCCTGGACAGTCCTTACCAGCCACTCCATCACCGCCGGCCCGTCCTCTCGACCCGGGCCGGTGTTGATGTCCAGGGCCTGAGCGCCACATTCCAGCTGCCTGAACGCATGGTCCTGGATCCATTTGGCATCGCGATTGTCTATTGCCTTAGAGACGGAAGAGAAGAGGCCGTTGATCCGTTCGGAAATCACGTACATTCATCGCACCAGATGGCTCGAAGGCTTGGCAAGCTTAAAACGATTGCTGCACGACGGTGCGACCTCGTCTCAGGTCTATCTGGACTCGTTATCCCTTCATTCCGAAGGAGTGAGGTTTATCTGCGAGGTCGCAATATCCTTCTGGCATACTGTTCTGCGGTATGCCCGTTTCCAAAGATGGGGGAAAGTCACTTGGTCAAGATCGAAACAGCGCTTATCAGCGTCTCCAACAAAGATGGCATCACCGATTTCGCCCGCGGGCTGAAGGAGCTGGGGGTGGAGATAATCTCCACCGGTGGCACTGCTGCCCTGCTCGAGCGCAAGGGGATCAAGAGCACCGGGATATCGGAGCTGACCGGATGGCCGGAGATGCTCGACGGCCGAGTGAAGACGCTGCATCCCATCGTTCATGCCGGAATACTCGCCAGGCGCGACGTGCCGGAGCACATGCTCACCTTGGAGAAGATGAAGATAAGGCGCATCGACATGGTCGTCGTCAATCTCTACCCATTCAAGGAAACGGTGTTGAAGGGCGCTCCATTGGAGGAGATAGTGGAGAACATCGACATCGGCGGTCCGTCGATGATAAGGGCGGCCGCGAAGAACTACCAGTCGGTGGCGACGGTCACCAATCCCGCAAGGTACGCCGCACTCCTCGAGGAGATGCGCCCCAAGAGGGAGCTGGGCCAGAACACGCTCAAGGAATTAATGCTGGAGGCGTTCCGCTCCACGGCCGTCTACGACGCCATGATCGCAACATACCTCGGGCGCGTTTTCCCGGGCGATGCATTCCCTCCGACCTTCGCCCTGGGCATGGACAAGGCATACGACCTCCGTTATGGCGAGAACCCGCAGCAATCGGCCGCGTTCTACACCGATCCATTCTCTATCGGTGTCTCCGTCGGCAGCAGCGAGAAGCTGCACGGGAAGGAAATATCGTACAACAACATCCTCGATCTGGAATCAGCGCTAGAGCTGTTGAGGGAGTTCCCCGATGAACCGACGGCGGTCGTCATCAAGCACACCAATCCCTGCGGCATCGCTTCGGCCGACACGATCAAGGACGCGTTCGTCATTGCTTACGACGTTGATCCTCTGGCCGCTTACGGCTGCGTGATCGGCCTCAACCGCGAGGTCGACGCTCAGA
>JACXTO010000170.1 GCA_016919565.1 Methanomassiliicoccaceae archaeon
TTCAGCTTCTTGCCTGCCTCGATCACGGCCTTATTGACCTTGGTACCGGACCGGATGATGATGGCATCGTAGTCGCCGATGACCTTCAACAGCTCATCGGCCGGAATTCCCGGCCTGACGTCCACAACCAGTTTCGAGCCCTCGGTGAGTATCTCCAGTCCTTCCTTGGACATCTCGTCGGTGACTATTATCTTCATTTCATGACCTCCAGCACCTCGTCCATGACGTTGAGCAGGTCCTTGACGTCCTTCACGGTCAGATCGCCCATGTGCCCGATGCGGAAGGTGGTGTCCTTCAGCTTGCCGTAGCCTGGGGAGACCTCGAAGCCGCGCGCCTTGAGCTCCTTGTCCAGGCGCCCGACGTCCAGCTTGCCCGTCTCGACCACGGTGATCGTTTCCGAGCAAAAGCCTTCCTCAGCGTAGAGCTTGAACCGCTTCCTGGCCCAATCCCGGGCGGTCTCGGCCATGGCGTGGTGCCGAGCGTAACGGTTGGCCATGCCCTCCTTCAGCATCTTGTCGAGCTGGTAGTCCAGGCCGTACATGAGGGACACCGGCGGTGTCGTCAGGGGCAGGTCCTTGTCGGCGATCTTCTTGATCTCGATGAGGTCGAAATAGTAGCCGCGGTTCTTCACCGTCTCCGCCTTCTTAATGAGCCGGTCGGAGGCGCATATCATCGCCAGCCCAGGTGGGAGGGCGATCGCCTTCTGCGAGCCGAAGACCAGCGCGTCGATGTTGAGCTCCTTGAGCTTCAGGTCGACCGCCAGGGTCGATGTCACCCCGTCCACGAATATCAACGGGTCCGCCTCTTCCCTTATGGCCTTGACTATCTCCTGGGTCGGGTTCAGCACGCCGGTGGAGGATTCGTTCGAGATGAACGTCACGGCCTCCGCCGTCGCAGGCACCTTGCCGGCGACATGCGAGCCGCGGATCGCCTTGCCCCAGGGCACGTCGACCTTTGTCACCGTCTTGCCGTTCGACTGCCCGATGGAAGCCCATCGGTCGCCGAACGAGCCGTTGGAGAGGCTGGCCATGTTCTCGCTGACGCCGCAGCGAACGCAGCTCTCCAAAAAGCCGCTCGCCGAGGCCGGCGCCAGGAAGATCTGCATGTCGGTATCCAAGACCTTGTGCAGCTTCTCCACTATGCCCCTCTGTAACCGTTTGTAATCCTCCCCGCGGTGGATCATCATCGGTTTGCTCATCGCTCTTAACGTATCATCGAAGACTTCTACCGGACCTACAGTGAATAATCTATTGCTCACAGACACACCCCCAAAGCTCCAAAGGACTTTCACCAAGACCGCCGGGAGCCGAGGAAGCGCATCTGTGATGCTCCTCCCCATCCGCTTCCCGATCCACAGCCCATGGAAGAATTCTGGACATAATCCAAGCCTGGTACAGAGCTATACACGCCGGTCATGCCTTGAGCAATTTGCCCTAATGAATTGAACGCTTCCGGCATGACGTATTGTAGCATGTTGGCTCCCGTATCAAAAGGAACATCATATAAACCTTACTGTCATCGCGATTCCGTCCGGATTGTCGACATTTGACGAGCGTCAAGGAGCAGGCCAATCACGATGCCGCTCACAAAACCATTGATTAGCTAGGAAGGGATACCTTGTATCGTTCACATGAAGGGCATCGTACTCGCTGGAGGAAGCGGCACTCGGCTCTATCCGATGACGTCCGTGCTAAACAAGCACCTTCTGCCGATCTATGACAAGCCGATGATCTACTACCCGCTGTCGGTACTGATGATGGCCGGCATCCGTGACATACTGATAATCTCCACTCCCGAGGACACGCCTAATTTCCGCACCCTCCTCGGCGATGGGGAAAGGTTCGGCATCAGGCTGCAGTACAAGGTACAGCCATCACCCGATGGCCTGGCACAGGCGTTCATCCTCGGCGCTGAGTTCGTCGGAGACGACGATGTGGCGATGATTCTTGGGGACAACGTTCTCTTCGGCGGCGGACTGAAGGACAGGCTAGTGAAGGCGGTCAGCAACGTCGGGAAGGGCAAGGCCACCATCTTCGGCTTCAATGTCAAGGACCCTGAGCGGTTCGGGGTGATCGAGTTCTCCAAGGAAGGGAAAGTGGTTTCGGTCGAGGAGAAGCCCAAACAGCCAAAATCGAGCTATGCGGCGATCGGCCTGTATTTCTACGACAACAGGGTGATCGACTTCGCCAAGAAGGTCAAGCCCTCGTGGAGGAACGAGCTCGAGATCACGGACGTGAACAACTTGTACCGGGAGGCAGGCGACCTGGAAGCGGTCGCTCTGGGAAGGGGATTCACCTGGATCGACGCCGGCACGCCGGAGTCCATGGCGGAAGCCTCCAACTTCATCCGCATGATCGAGAACCATCAAGGCCTGAAGGTCGCTTGTTTGGAGGAGATCGCGTACACCAACGGCTGGATAAGCCGGGAGTCGCTCGAGGACCTGGGCAGGAAGTACGCCAAGAACGAATACGGCAAATACATCTTGAAGGTCCTGGAAGGAAGGATCAACTACTGAGGTGCCTCGATGAAATCCACCCATGCATCGCTCCCCGGCGTAGTGTTGCTCGAACCCGCGGTACATCGGGATGAGAGGGGCTGGTTCATGGAATCCTATGTGCTGGAGCGAATGAAAGCGAAGGGAGTAGACGTCACCTTCGTCCAGGACAACCATTCCTTCAGCCTGCACCGGGGCACGCTGAGAGGCCTGCATTTCCAGAACGAGCCGATGGCCCAGTCCAAATTGGTGCGCTGCACCCGGGGGTCGATATTGGACGTGGTCGCGGACATCAGGAGGGACTCGCCGACGTTCCGCCATTGGGCATCGTTGGAATTGACGTCAATGAACATGAGGCAGGTTTTCGTCCCGAAGGGGTACGCGCATGGCTTCCTGACCTTGGAGGACAGCACCGAGGTCCAATACAAGGTGGACAACTACTTCGACAAAAGGAGCGACAGGAACATAAGGTACGACGACCCGGACCTTGGCATCGAGTGGACCATCGAACGGCCGATACTGTCCGACAAGGACGCGAACGCGCCATTTCTGAAGGACTCCGATTGCAACCTGCTCGCCGGTAAGGGGCGATGAGCGGTGAGGATTCTCGTGACCGGTGCAAACGGACAGCTGGGCTGGGATGTCGCCGAGCGCCTCGCCCCGGAACATGATGTCGTCAGGTACGACAAGGAGCATATGGACCTAACGAAGACCTCTGCGATCGGAGCCGCATTGGCAAGGGAGGAGCCGGACCTCATCATACACTGCGGCGCCTACACATTGGTGGATAAGGCGGAGGAGGAACGAGAGCTATGCCACGCTATCAACGCGGAAGCGACGAGGGCCATCGCCGCTCAGGCGGCAGAGAGCGGTGCCAGACTGATCTACGTGAGCACGGACTACGTCTTCGACGGCACTAAGCGCGATCCGTATGAGACCGACGATCCGCCGCATCCGATCAATCATTACGGCCAGACCAAGCTCGGGGGCGAATCGGCCATCAAGGATATCATGAAGAGATATCAGATAGTCCGGACGTCCTGGGTATTCGGTTCCCACGGAAGCAATTTCGTCAAGACGATGGTCCGCCTCGGCAAGGAGCGTGAGACGCTGAGGGTGGTTGCGGACCAGGTAGGCTCGCCGACCTACACCGTCGATCTGGCAGGCCTCATGGCTGAAATGGTAGGGTCGGAGTGCTACGGCACTTACCATGCGACCAATGAGGGGTTCTGCTCCTGGCATCAATTCGCGGCCGAGATAATGCGAATGAAAGGCTGGAGGACCGAGATCGAGGCGATCGCCAGCGCGGACTATCCGACCAAAGCGCTCCGCCCGAAGAACTCCAGACTGAGCAAGCGGTCGCTGGACGATGCGGGCTTTCGGCGATTGCCGACCTGGCAGGACGCCCTGGCCCGCTACATGCGCGAGATGAAGGAGGCCTAGGAAATGAAATGGCTTGTGACCGGGGGGGCGGGATTCATCGGAACCAATTTCATCTATCGGATGATGGCCGATCATCCGGACCTTGAGATCGTCTGCTTCGACGCCCTGACCTACGCGGGCAACATCCACAACCTGGATCGGGCGATGCTGGATCGACGCTTCGAGTTCATCAAAGGGGACATCTCGAAGAAGGAGGCTGTCCATGCCGCGCTGAAGGGGCGGGACATCGATGCGGTGATCAATTTCGCGGCGGAGTCTCATGTGGACCGGTCGATCGAGGACCCGGGCATATTCCTGGTATCGAACGTCCTCGGGACGCAGGTGCTGATGGACGGTTGCCGTAAATTCGACGTCGAACGGTTTCATCAGATCTCCACGGACGAGGTGTACGGCGACCTGCCTCTGGACAGGCCGGACCTCCTGTTCGATGAGGATTCGCCAATAAGGCCGTCAAGCCCTTATTCGGCCAGCAAGGCATCCGCCGATCTGCTGGTCCAAGCCTTCCACAGGACGTATGGATTGAAGACGACGATCAGCCGGTGCTCCAACAACTATGGGCCATATCAGCTGCCCGAGAAGCTGGTCCCCAAGACCATCAAGATGGCCCGATCTGGTCAACCGATCCCGATCTACGGAACGGGGAAGAACGTGCGTGACTGGATCTATGTGGACGATCACTGCACGGCAGTAGACCTGATCATGCGTTCCGGAAGACCCGGGGAGACCTACAACATCGGCGGAAGGAGCGAGCTCACCAATCTGCAAGTTGTCGGAGCGATCCTGCGCCGATTGGGCATGCCAGAGAATAGAATCCAATTCGTGGCCGATCGGCCAGGGCATGACAGGCGCTATGCCATCGACTCATCGAAGATCGAACGGGAGCTCGGTTGGAAGACCAATTATGATTTCGAACGAGGCATGGAACGGACCGTGGAATGGTATCTAAACAACTCAGCTTGGCCTGAGGGCTATTAAGCAAGTCTGACCTCCAAGGAAAGACTAGGAAGAACGACGCGGACCTCGCTTTAGCCACCTAAGTAGATGCCCTAGCTTCTCGATCGCAATCGCTCGATCACCTGATCGATGTCCTCGGCATCGATGCCGTAGTGCGTCACGAAGCGGACCGCGTGCTTTCCGAAGGATAACGTCAGCACGCCCTTCTTCGTCGCCTCGGCGATGTAATCGTCCGCCAGCATCGGCGAGACGTTCGCGACGACGATGTTCGTCTGCACGGCCGATACGTCGAGGCTCAGCCCGCATTCATCCTTCAATCCTTTGGCCAGTTTCTTGGCGTTTGCGTGGTCCTCGCTCAGCCTGTCGACCATCTTGTTGAGAGCCACGATCCCAGGCGCGGCGATCACGCCCGCCTGCCTCATACCCCCGCCCACCAACTTGCGGTTCTTCCTCGCCTTGGCGATGAAGTCCTTGTCGCCGACGATCAGCGACCCGACAGGGCAGCTCAGCCCCTTGGACAGGCAGAACATCAGGCTGTCCACGTTCTCGGCGTATTTCTTGACGCTGATGCCCGATGCCACCGATGCGTTGAAGACCCTCGCCCCGTCCATGTGCACCTTCAGGCCGTTCTCGCGAGCAAAATCGCAGGCCGCCTTGAGGTCGGACATCGACCAGACCGAACCACCGCCGCGATTGTGTGTGTTCTCGATCTCCAGCAGGGAGGTGTTGGGGAAGTGCAGCTCCTGCCCGCGGTAGGCATGCTCCAGCTGCTCGACCGAGAATATCCCGCGCTTTCCTTCGACCAATCGGGGGATCACGCCTGCGATCGCCGAGACCGCCCCGACCTCGTAATAGTAGATGTGCGCGTTGGCATCGCAGATCATCTCGTCGCCATGACGGCAGTGGGTCATCACCGACACCAGATTGGCCATGGTGCCGCTCGGCACCAGCAACGCGCTCTCCTTGCCGAACCGCTTTGCGGCCAGCGTCTCCAAGGCGATCACGGTGGGGTCCTCTTCCATCACGTCGTCGCCGAGCTTGGCCTGCTTGACCGCCTCAAGCATCTCGGCCGTTGGCAAGGTGACCGTGTCGCTGCGGAGATCGATCGTTTTCATGACTTCACCGGGACGAAACAACCAGAGGGACCTAGAAAAAGCTGCCGTTTTGCTCCGGCGGGCGCATCGAGAGAAAGGATTATTCCCGGGCCGATGCGTTAGACCGTCGATAGCGATGAAGCGAAGCCTCATGCAGATACTTGCCTGCCCGAAATGCAAGTACCACCCTCTCGACCTGAGCGTCAGAAAGGAGGAGAAGGATGATGTCATCGAGGGCACGATCACCTGCCCCAGATGCAAGATCGATTATCCGATAGAGGACGGCATTCCCAACATGCTAATCCCGGATCGCTGACTCAGAGCTTCTCCAGCGCTTCCTTGATGTGCCCCATCCCATCGATGATGTCCTGCCGGCACGCCGCGTAGGAGATGCGGAAATGCCCCTCCCCCGCCGGACCGAAGGCCGAACCAGGGGTTATTGCGACGTGAGCTTCCTTCAACAGGTATTCGGCCATCTTCTCTGAGGAAATCTCCTGATCGTACGAAGGGAACATGTAGAAGGCGCCCTTCGGCTTGGGGCAGTGTAGGCTGGGTATTTCCGAGACGAGATCGTAGACCAGGTCCCGGCGCTCCTTCAGTTCATTTCTCATCATCTGGACGAAGTCCTGCGGCCCCCTCAGCGCCTCCACTCCGGCGATCTGGACGAACGAGGTGACGTTGGTCACGGTCTGGCTCTGCAGCTTGTTGATCTCCTTGGTTATGTGTGGAGGGGCGATGCTCCACCCCACCCTCCAGCCGGTCATGGCGTAGGTCTTGGAGAAGCCGTTCACGGTGATGGTCCGCTCGAACATCCCCGGGAGCGAGGCGATCGAGTAATGCTTTCCCTCGAAGATGATCTTCTCGTACGTTTCGTCGGAGAGGACGGTGAGATCGTGGTCCTTCGCGAGGTCGGCGATGCCCTGGACATCCTTCCTTTCCATGACCGACCCTAGCGGATTGGATGGCGAGTTGATGAGGATCATCTTCGTTCTCTTGGTGATCGCCTCCGCCACCCGCTCGGGGAACATGCGGTACTCCTCTTCCTCCTTGAGAGTGACGAACTTGGCCTTGGCGCCAGCGATCCGGACGCAGGCCTCGAACGTGCCCCAGGAGGGATCGGGAAGGATGACCTCGTCCCCCTCCTCGACCATCGCCAGGAAGGCCATGAAGATGGCGTGCTTGGTCGGCGTGATGACAACGTGCTTGTCCTCGCATGGGATGCCGCTGTCCTTCCGGCTCTTCTCCGCCACCGCCTGCTTCAGTTCGGCTATCCCGGCCGACGGGGTATAATGAGTGAAATGATCCCTCAATGACTGAACGGCCGCCTCGGTGATGTTGTCGGGGGTGTTGAAGTCCGGCTCCCCGACCGAGAAGGAGATGACGCCGATCCCCTGGGCCTTCAGGTCGCTGACTATGTTGGTTATCCTGACCGTCCCTGACTCTGGGATGTTGGCCATGCGCTTGGCGACCATTGGCGCGGATATCGCACCGGCGTATATTAGATTTCGTGAATTCGCAGGGCAGTGCCAATTGGATTCAATTGTACAATTTAATGCCTTATTGTGTTCTTATGTTCATTTCATGTCAATATTCATATAAGCGTTCGTTCTTAGGCCAAGCGGTGAAAGAATGCCATTAGATCTCGACATGACAAAGCTCCGGTTTGGGACTGAATTGGTGAAGAGAGGTTTTGCCAAGATGCAACAGGGAGGAGTGGTCATGGACGTAACCAACGCCGATCAGGCTAGCATCGCAGAGGATGCCGGCGCGGTGGCGGTCATGGCCCTGGAGCGGGTCCCGGCGGACATCAGGGCGCAGGGAGGCGTGGCCCGCATGGCCGACCCGATCAAGATCGAGGAGATCATGGACGCGGTCACCATCCCGGTCATGGCCAAATGCCGCATCGGACATTTCGTTGAGGCGCAGATATTGGAGTCGATGGGCGTGGACATGATCGACGAGTCCGAGGTTCTCACCCCGGCCGATCCATTCTTCCACGTTGAGAAGCGCAAGTTCAAGGTGCCGTTCGTCTGCGGCGCCCGTGACCTGGGCGAAGCGGTCCGCCGCATCGACGAGGGCGCGGCGATGATCCGGACCAAGGGAGAGGCGGGTACTGGCAACGTGGTCGAGGCCGTCCGGCACCAGAGGGCCATCATGTCTCAGGTGCGCGAACTGAAGGGCAAGGAGCCGGAGGAGATGATGGCCATCGCCAGGAAGATCGAGGCGCCGCTCTACCTGGTCAGGGAGATCGCGGAACTTCAGCGTCTACCAGTCATTAATTTCGCCGCCGGTGGCATAGCGACACCGGCGGACGCGGCGCTCATGATGCAATTGGGCAGCGATGGCGTCTTCGTCGGGTCGGGCATATTCAAGTCCGACGACCCCGAGCCGAGGGCGAGGGCGATAGTGGAGGCGGTCACGAACTTCGACGACCCGAAGGTACTGGGAGAGATATCGAAGGGACTGGGAGAGCCGATGAAGGGCATCGAGATCTCCACCATCAAGCCGGAGCAGAGGCTGCAGGAGCGCGGCTGGTAATTAAGGGATCGCGGCAATCACCTGAGCGGTGACGTCTGGCACCGTGAGCATCTCATCGTCAAGGGAGATGCTCAGGTCAGCAAGCTCGTAGACGGGGCTGAGGTAGTCTCCTTCGGGGAACCCACCGATCAGTATGCCGACCTCTTTTCCTCCTAGTGCGGCAAGTTCAGCCTTAAGGTCCGCCTTCTTTCCGATGGGGGAGAGTGCGACGATGAAGTCAAGCTTCTCGACTTCCAGCAATCTGGTCAATGATCTCCCCGATTCGATCGTAATGCGCTCGTCTCCCTCTCCGATAGCACCGCGCTCGAATAGCTCGGTCAGGGTCCCAAGGAATTTGATGTAGTCCTTTTCGACCCTCGCTCTCCTGGCGAATCTCATCACCACGTCGTCGCGGGTATGCACCAGCACATCCAGCTTTCCGTTGGCCCAGCCATCGGAGCCTTGGACCAGAGTCAAGAACGCGTGAGCGATGTCCGGCCTGCCTCTCCGATGATGGTCCGGCATGGAGGCCATCAGGTCACGATGAAGATAGCTCTCCAGGATCCGTATCCTCTGCCTGTCCGCTCCCGGCAAACAACAAATGCGAGGGGCTGGCCCGGTCACGACATCCGGTGGAAGCCACTCGATCTCCGCATCGACCAGCATCAGGTGGATCATGACAGGATCTTGTGGAGCATGCCCTTCTCCTCGGCCAACGAGATCTCGCGCGAGATCCTCCTGCCGGTGGACATCTGCGGCTCTATGAGATCGGAATAGGGCGAGCCGGAGACGAAGGGGTTGCTGCCGGCCACGATCCTCGATGAAATCTCGAAGACCTTGAACTTCAGCTGGTCGGTCACGATGGTCTCCAGGCAGAACGGGCCGATCATGCCGCCGAACAGCTCATTGGATCGCTTGACGACCATCTCGCCCATCTCGAAGACCTTGGGCAGGAGCGATTCGCGGATGACCACCGGCACGTTGCCAGTGACGACGAAGGTCGGGTACGTGCCCAGGCGCTTCAGCTGCTCCGATGCGCCTAGCTTGTAAAGCTCGTCGATGTTGCTCTCGTCCCTCCGGTCCATGGAGAGGAGCTCGAGCGTGCCGTCGCCGGCCTTGTAGCCGTCCTGCTTCATCAGCGAGTGGAAGAAGTGCAGATAGTACCTTGTTCCCAGAATGTACTCCTGGATCGTATAGGGCTGGCTCATGTCGATGCCCATCTTGAACTCCGGGTAGTCCTTGGCGATGAAGAAGCCCCGTCCGCCCTTGGCGCCGTGGTACTTCACCAGCACTGGCCGGTCTATGTTGCGGGCATCATCGATCTTGGCGGGCATCTCTATGCCGGAGGATTCGAGCCATTCCCTCATCTTGTCCCGGTCGGACTCCCATGCCAGCACGTTCCTGTTGCCGAACGTCGGGACGGCGAGCTTCTCGAACGTGCTGCTCCCCAGGTACTCGACGAATGAGCCATGTGGAATGATGATGACGTTCCTCGCCAGCAGCTCGTCCGCCATGTCCAGCATCTCAGGGTAACTGCCGATGCGCAAAATCTCGTCCGGCTTCCCGAGCGGGAAAGCATCATAGAATTTGGTGTTCTGGGTGACCGCGATGCCCAAGGTACGGAAGCCTTCCTTCCTCGCTCCGTTGAAGATCTGCAACGAGGAATGCGAGCACAAGGTGGCAACTGTTATCTTGTCCCTTTTGTACTCTTCAAGAATCTTGAGAATCTTCTCTTTCCGAACCATATCGTTGAATTCGCATTCCGATTATAAACTTTTGCACGATAGCGGCTAGAAGCCATTCTATCCAATCTGGCTGCAGCCAGTCGGTCGCCCGACGTTCAGAAGAACTTAATGTCAAAGAGCAGGAAGATGCCATATACCACCAGGGCTCGGGTGATCCCAGCGAGCAGGTTGGTGACCGTGAACCGTTTGGCGTCCAGCGTCTTCCCTTCCTTGTTGCAGATCGAGAAAAGGTAGTTGGGCACGGTGTCCAACATGAGCGGGATGCTCAGCAGGATGTACAGGCCGACGTAGCGGGTCTTGCGGACGAACCGCTCCATCAGGTCCATGAAGCTCTTGACCCATTTGTATTTCGACGCCCAGCGCATGATCGGGCCTTCGATCTTGAGGCCGAGATGGAATATGAGGAAGGCACCGGTGGCCTTCCCGAGACCGAGGATCAGGGCCTTGATGAAAATGCTCATCTCCGGGTTGAAGAAGAGCCCGATCTCGATGGGGAGGGGCAATATCACCGCAGCCAGGACGCTGTAGATGTAGAATATCACCGAGTATGCCACAGGATCGTGCGACACCGACTCAAGGAACGCTATCAGCTGGCCGATGATATCCATTGACGGACCAATAGAAATGGGTGGCTAAAACCTTTGTCAAGCTCCAAGCGAGAGGACGACTGCCCCTCCGGATGACCGATTATCCAGTATGCCCGCCGCCTCGGAAGCTTTTTATGGTCAAATAGGAA
>JACXTO010000171.1 GCA_016919565.1 Methanomassiliicoccaceae archaeon
CAAGGCGACGCCGATCCCGATGTACAAATAGGCTCTTAAGACCGACTTCGGTTTTGGCCTGGCAGTCGGCCGGGCGGGCGTGACCGGTTCTGACGCAGGCTGTTCTGCCACCTGGATAGCGATCTTGCGCGCCTTGCCCCTACCTTCCATTGGTGCTTCGTCCATGCTCTCAGCGATTACCCCGAACGCTATCCCTGACTAATAGCCTTCGGGCAGCCCGCGTCATGAACCTATTTGGAGTACTTCTCTGGATCGGAATCGAACTTCTTCTTGCAGCCTGGTGCGCAGAAGAAATAGTCCTTCCCCTTGTAGTTTGATTTCCACTTCGCGGTCTTCTCGTCCACTTCCATCTTGCATATCGGGTCTATAGCTGTCATCTTTCCTCACCTCTTGCCTTTGCGTTTGATCTCCGGCGTGTACCTCTTCAGCAATGCCGCATTGCTGACGACGGAGACAGAGCTCAATGCCATCGCCCCGGCGGCGACTATCGGCGGCAATAGTACATTGAAGAAGGGGAAGATCAATCCCGCCGCCAGTGGGATCCCTGCGGTGTTGTAGCCGAACGCCCAGAACAGGTTCTGGCGGATCTTCTTCATGGTCTTCTTGCTCAGCTGGATCGCTGCCACGACATCGTTGAGGTCGTTCTTGATCAGCACGATGCTTCCGCTTTCGATCGCGACGTCCGTCCCCGAGCCGATCGCGATCCCAACATCGGCCTGCACCAAGGCGGGGGCGTCATTGACCCCGTCCCCGACCATGGCGACCACCTTGCCTTCGGCCTGGAGCTTGGCAATTTCCTTTGCCTTATCCTCCGGCAACACCTCGGCCAGCACCCGGTCGATGCCCAGTTCCTTGGCGATTACCGAGGCTGTGCGGCGGTTATCGCCCGTCATCATCGCAACCTCGATCCCCATTCGCTTGAGCTCGGCGATGGCCTCGGCCGAGGTAGGCTTCACGACATCCGCCACGCCGATGATGCCGATGAGCTTCGAACCCTTAGCGAGAAGCATGGCTGTTCTTCCACGCTCCTCTATCGCTTGGATCTCTGCTTCGTGAGCGTCCGTTTCGATCTGCGATTCGCTCATCAATGCCCGGTTGCCCAGCAGGATGAGCGATTCACGCACATTCGCCCTGACCCCTCTGCCAGGAAGGTTCTGGAATTCGCTTGGCCCCTCGATCTCGATCTTCTCATGCTCGGCCTTTCGCACGATCGCCTTGGCCAGGGGATGCTCGGAGCCCTTCTCAACGCTAGCTGCGTAGAACAGGACCTCCTCCTCTGATGAGCCGATCGCCTTCACATCGGTGACGTCCGGCTCTCCCTTCGTCAATGTGCCCGTCTTGTCGAAGACTATCACCTGCACGTTGCCGGCGCGCTCCAATGCCTCGCCGTTCTTGATCAGGATGCCATGCTCTGCTCCCTTCCCGGTGCCAACCATGATGGCCGTCGGCGTCGCCAGGCCCAGGGCGCAAGGGCAGGCAATGACCAATACGGAAATGAAGGCCGTCAGGGAGAACACGAACCTGGGGGCAGGCATACTGCTGAAGAGGTCATATCCAATGAGGTACCAGAACAGGAATGTGGCGATTGCGATGATTATTACCGCGGGGACGAACACCGCCGCGACCTTATCGGCCAGCCGTTGGACCGGTGCCTTGGACCCTTGGGCCTCCTCCACCAGGCGCACGATCTGTGCCAAAGCCGTGTCCTGTCCGATGCGGGTCGCTCTCACTTTTAGGAGGCCATTCTTGTTTATCGAGCCTCCGATCACACCCGAGCCCTCCACTTTCTCCACTGGTATGCTCTCGCCTGTGAGCATGGACTCGTCCACGGCCGAGGACCCCTCGAGGACCGACCCATCCGTGGGGATCCTCTCCCCGGGCCTGACCATGAAGATGTCGTTGACGTCAAGCTCCTCCACCGGCACTTCGGTCTCGACCCCTTCGATAACGCGCCTGGCCGTCTTGGGCTGAAGGTCGATGAGCTTGCGTATCGCCTCGGAGGTGCTCCCTTTTGCCTTTGCTTCCAGGTACTTGCCGAAGAGGATCAGGGTGATGATCATGGCCGAGCTGTCGAAGTAGGTGTCGTGGAAGGCCACCGCTTGCGGCAGGAATACGACTGCCAGGCTGTAGAGGTACGCCGCCGAGGTCCCGACCGCGATCAATGTGTCCATGTTCGCCGTGCGGTGCCTTGCCGCCTTGAAGGCGTTTACGTAGAAGCGGTAGCCGGCAATGAATTGGACCGGCGTCGCCAGAATAAAGAGTATGTAATTGCCATAGTCCATGAAGAACTGGACCTTGCCCAGATCGGTGAACATCATGGCCAGGGCCAATCCCAGGGTCGGAATGGAAAGAGCGAGGCTGAAGACCAGCAGTCTCTTCCTACGTTGCATCTCCTTGACCCTCTCGACCTTCTCGGCGTCGACGGTCTCAGCCTCGATGACCTCATAGCCAGCGTCTCGGATCGCCCGTTTCAGGTCAGGAACGCGAACGACCTGGGGATCGTAGGTGATCGCGACCTTGTCGCTGGCAAGATTTACGGAGGCTGCCTGGACCCCGTCGAGCGCTAGGAGAGCTTCCTCGATGGTGTTGGCGCAGGTCGCGCAGCTCATCCCGCCTACTGAGATCGTGACCACGTTGAGGACAACGTCGTAGCCGGCGTCCCTCACCGTCTTCTTGATCTTCTCTATGTCTACCTTCTGAGGGTCGTAGGAGATTGTGGCCCGCTCGGTCGCAAGGTTGACGTTCGCGCTTTCTATCCCCTGGAGGTCGGCCAGGCTACGCTGGATCGTGTCAACGCATGACGCGCAGGTCATTCCCGAGACCCCAAAGCTTGTCTTCTTCTTGCCCACGCTCGGGGCTTTGGCCTCTGATCCTGGTGCTGAGCCTGCCTGCATCGATTCACAATGGCAAAAATGGGTTAATCTATGTTTGGATGGGAAAGACCGCTAAGGCGATGGGAGCTACGCCCAATACTGCATCTTGAACGTTTCAGCGATGCACAAAGCCGATGAGCACAATGTCCAGCATCAACTGCTTTCGGCGATCGCCTCGATCATTATGCGAGCATTGAGCGGCAGGCGCCCGACCTCGACGATGCTCCTGGCAGGAGGGTCGGTATCGAACTTGCTCGCATAGATGGCATTGACCAGCTTCAGATCATCGAGGCTGGTGACGAACACGGTCGTTTTCACGACATCACTGGTTTCGAGACTCACCGACTTCAGCACCTGCTCCAGATTCAGCAGGCAGCGTTTCGTCTCCGCCTCGATCCCGCCCTCGACCAGCTTGCCGGTCGTTGGATCGATCCCGATCTGGCCCGAACAGAAGACGAGCCTACCAGAGACTATCGCTTGGGAATAGG
>JACXTO010000172.1 GCA_016919565.1 Methanomassiliicoccaceae archaeon
GGGGATTCCACCGCGATCGACATCAGATCAGTGTAACCGGCATCACGTAGCTTCTCTGCAGTTGCGGGTCCTACTCCAGGCAACTCTTCTATTCCTGTATCTGCCATTGATGCACCTACCTTTCTTTATCGGAGCGGGGCTTATAAACGTGCCATAGAGATGGACGAAAGTACCCGCCCATTGGAACCCCATTCGTTCGGAGGGCAATCAATCATCGCCCTGCAAGCAGTCTATCATGATAAGGTGACATACAGAAAGAATCCAGTCGCTCAGCACCCTTCAAGCGCGTGAAAAAGGTTTAAATGCGCCCCTCACTTAACGGGTGAACATGGCCCGGAAGAAGAGAAAGGACGAGGTCGAGGAACCGAAGTACGAGTTCGTACCTCCCGACTTCGATGAGAAGGCCTTTCTCGAAAAGGACATCAAGGGAACCAAGTCCCTGATCGTGGCAACATTCCTGGGGATACTGGCCGGTGTGCTGGCATATGCTCTAACGGATGTCTCCATTATACTCGGGTTCATCGTGATCCTCGCTTGCGCGATCGGATTGAAATTCCTCATCCCGGTCTTGAGGATCGACTCGGAAGGCATCGACAAGAAGACCCTCGCAGGCAACATCGCGATCATCCTCTTGCTCAGCCTAGGTATCTGGATAGTAATGCTCAACCCACCATTCAGCGATCAGATCGCCCCTGAGATCACCAGTAAAACGATCTACTTCGATTCGGGAACGGGATGGGCGAAGTACGTGAACGACGGCGTCAGCCCGATACATTCCGGGGACCAGGTGAATATCACCATCGCCGTTCGAGACAACGATAAGTTGAATAATGTCAGCATCACCGTGCATTTGTCGAGTGGCGCTGACAACTTCGTTCCGATGAATGCGACCTCTGTCAAGGGCGTCTATGATCATAAGGCGGTCTACACCACTGGCGCGACCAATTCGGTGTACGTCTACATTATTAGAGCGACCGATATGGCCGGCCATCTGACAACAGCCTCAGGCTCCTTCACGATCAACCCTTAGGGCCTATCGGTCCCAGGGAGGCATCTTATCTAGCAGTACGGTGAGGTCCGCCTTGAGCTCCGCCCTCAGCGCTTCGCGGTGATTCCTTATCCTCAATCCAGATAGGGCGCGCAGGTCACTTCCCAGTGCCGCCCCCTTTATCTCCTTCTCGATCATCTCCACAGCGGTGCGGTGAGTGCGAGGGACCTTCGCCACCCAGCATCCATTCTCTATGTATGGCTCGCCGTAGCTCCTGTCCTTCCACTTCTCAAGGAATCGCTGCGCGTTCTCGGTCCAAACTGGTGGACCGTTGTGGAGCCGCATCACGGACAGCTCGTCCTCGAGCAGCTCGAATAAGAAGAAGACCTCCTTGTCCTTTACGGAATACGTCGCATCGGCGACCACGAACGACCAGCTCTCCAACAATCTGCGGACCCCGTCCAATGTGCGGCGCAGCTGGGGGTACAGATTGTCCTCGCTCATTTCTGGCCGGTCCAAGCTGATGACCAGCAGGCGGGTGCCCCTCTCCTTGAGCTCCGCCCGTATCCTCTTGATGCTCCAGGCCTTTTGGGGTTTGGGGAAGAAGAAGCTCCCTCGCGGCGACGCGAGGTATTCGTCGCTCGCCCTGAGGAAAGTGGCGAAGGAGTCCTCGGATAGCGCCGAAGCGACATTCCGGCTCTCGTCAACTGGATCGAAAAAAACCAACGGGGTCGCGAACTCGGTCCTTCCCCGTTTTTCCTCCAACCACAAAGTCGTGCCTCGCCTCCAGTCCTGGGCCGCCTGAACGACCTCCTCGAACGAGCCATACTTCAAGATCAGCAGCTCGACCAGGTATCCGGAGAACCCCTGCACCCGTGCCTCGGCCCCGTAGATGCCTATCCCGGTCATGAACTGCTTCAGGATCCGGACCTCGTTCCGCTGGGTCTCGTTGATGTGTTGCAGCACGTACCTGGTATGGAAGGGGGTCCTGTCCACGGCCGATTTCAGTCCTGCGGGGCTGTCCACCTTGAAGCAGGGGACGATATCGACCTCAAGTCCATCGATCCACCCGTGGACGTAGGGATGCTCCGCATAGCGTTCCTCGGCATCCTTCACGACCGCTCTGCCGATAAGAATGCCTTCCTTGGCCAGATCCTCTCGGTTGGTCTCCTTTGGGAAGAGAACGAAAATGTCGATGTCCGGTGGATAGACATAGGTATCCTTTGCCACGGAACCGACCACCATAACGGCCAAGCCAGGATGGACCTTGTTTGCCTGCTCGGTCACGAGCCTCACTGCCTTGTCCGTGACCCTGCGCACCCGCGCCTGCTCGACCGGTTTGGGATAGACCCTGCTCAGGACCTCGTCTCTCAGCGCCACGCTTTCCCCATTCAATCGTTACGAAATAATACTATTGCACGCGATCCATGGTTTGAGTGGATTATAGGGGAATAGGTATCTGAGGAAGGTGTGGTGGGGATTCAAAACTGATGCTTAGGAGGAAAATTAAGCCACCGACCTCAGACACCTAGAATATCTCACCTTAGAACTAGTATTAAATGATTCGCAAAACTTCTTTCACGAATGATAAGCGGATTTCACAGCTACAGCAATTCTGATGATACCGAACGATACTGGCTCTTGCTCGGAGCGCACCGCGGCGCCGAAGCAGGATCTTGATGGAGCGACCTGCAACACGTAAAGGACTCAGATGAATCTTGGGAGAGCGTTAAGCTTCTGCCCTCCAGCCGATTAGCGCCTTTCCGAGACGAAGGTCGCTCATTGCGTCATTCGCTCAATTGTGGGGATTGACGATGCTTCTCCTGATCCCTTTCCCCACCACTAGTCGCATGAAGTCCGAGGCCGCGATCGTCCGTATGCCGCTCTCCTCCCTGACGTACTTCGCTTGCTTCTCCACTCCGTCTTGGATGAACTTGCTGCCGAAATGCGTCAGTATGGCCAGTTCCGGCCTGATCTCGCTCGCCATCGTCGCCGCATCCTCCGTGCTCAAGTGATACCTGACCCTCGCCCCCAAAGGTCTGGTGACGCACATGATCAGCACCCGCGCTCCCCTGTGAGCATCGACAACCTCATCGACAAGCTCGCTGTCGCTCACATAGGAGACTACCCCATCCTTCGTCATGAACCGAAAGCCGATGCCTTCGGTGTCCGAGTGGGAAGTAGGCGTCGTCTGGACTTCGAGCGGTCCGATCATGAAGCGTTCTCCGGGCGAGAGCGAGAGGCAGTTGGGGACGATGCGCCTGTGATAGGCAGATATCGCTGGGCCATGATCCGTCGTTCCCTCGATGACGCTTCGGCTCCCCGCCACCAAACCGCGATGGCTGAAGTTGCAGCGGGTCATGCCCTCGATGAGCACCTCTGCATCCGCGTAGTGGTCGGGGTGACAATGCGAAACCAGGACGCCGTCGGTGCTCGCCGGATCGATCCCAAGGCGGTTGATGTTGACCACTGCTCCGGGGCCAGGGTCGATGTGAACTCTCGCTTCCGCCTCGAGATAGATGCCGCCGGTGTTCCTAACCTGATAGAC
>JACXTO010000173.1 GCA_016919565.1 Methanomassiliicoccaceae archaeon
CCCATCGGTACCTCTAGGTTGGCCGAGGAGTACGGCGGCTTTGCCGACCGTGGCTCGAGGCCGAACAAGGCGGTCAAGGGCTCGAAGAACATCGCACGAAAGTGCATCATGCAGTTGGAGGCCAGCGGTCTTGTGGCGAAGAACAAGAACAAAGGTCGAATCGTGACCGCAAAGGGGCAGAAGCTTTTGGACGCGGCGGCCAAGGAAGTCGCTGACGCCGAGAAGAAGTGAATCTGAAGGTGAGGAAGTGGACGACGCTGAGCTAGACGAACTGCGACGCCGCAAGATGGCGGACCTGCAGCGCCAGCAACAGCAGCACGCGATGGTCGAGGAGCAGCAGAAGCAGGTCGACGCGCAGAAGCAGATGATCATGCGCCAGATCCTGACCCCGGAGGCAAGGGACCGATTGGCCACCCTGAAGATGGCCTATCCCGACATCGCCAGATCCGTCGAAGACCAACTCATCGCCCTGGTACAGAGCGGCCGGATCAACCAGCAGGTCGACGATAACATGCTGAAGCAGATCCTCCGCAAGATAGCGCCGCAGAAGCGCGAGATCAATATTGAAAGGAAGTGATTCCCATGACAAGGAACAAGCCCACCGCAATGAAGATACGATTACTGAAGAAGGTAAACCAGAACCGAAGGGTTCCAGCTTGGGTTATGATGCGAACGAACCGCACCTTCCTCCGGCACCCGAAGAGGCGCAGCTGGAGACACAACAAGCTGAAGGAGTGAGGCGTAATGGCTGAAGAAGAGAAGATAATGACCATACCGCTGCTTACCACAAAGGCCTCGCCCCGCAGCAAGAAGGCATCGAAGGCGATCAAAGAGGTCAGGGACCACGTCGCCAAGCACATGAAGGCCAAGCCAGAGGACGTCTGGATCGACCAAGAGCTCAACCAGGAGATCTGGAAGTGCGGCATCCAGAAGCCTGGGCCAAAGATCCGGATCAAGGCGGTCAAGTTCGAGGACGGGCTGGTCGAAGTGTCCATGCCGGAAGAGTGAGCATAGCCTGACATGATGCGGTTATCACATTACAACGGCAATCCCTACGTTGGCGTATATTGCGCCGCGAACGAGGATCTGGCCTTCGTGCCGCGCGATGCTTCCGAGAACCTGATCAACGACATCAAGCTCTCGCTGAACGTCAAGATAGTGAAGTGCAACATCGCCGGGACGAACCTCATTGGCTCGCTCCTCTCTTTGAACTCCTTCGGCGCGGTCGTCTCGAACATGACCACAGACACCGAGCTGGAGCTTCTTTCCGAGTACCTTCCTGTCTACCGCATCCAGGACAAGGTGAACGCTTCCGGGAACAACATCCTCGCCAACGACAACGGGGCGATCGCCAATCCCGATCTGGGAAGGAAGACCGTGAAGTCGATCGAGGAGACGCTGCGCGTCGATGTGGCGCAATCGGCCATCGCCGAGCACACCACCATCGGAAGCGTATGCGTCGCCACCAACAAGGGCGTTCTTTGCCATCCCGCCAGCCTCCCTGAGGAAATGGAGCTCATCAGGCGCACGATGAAGGCGCCCGCGGCGATCGGCACCTTGAACTACGGCGCGCCGATGGTCGGCGCCTGCATGGTCGCCAACAGCAAGGGCGCGGTCATAGGTTACAAGAGCACGCCGATCGAGCTCGGTCGCGTCGAGGACGCGCTCGACCTGATCTGATCTCTTACGTCTTCTATCGATCCGCTACGGCGAGAATACCCAATACTCCGTGCTCTCTGGAAGATCGTCCTTTTCGAGCTCGGCCGCATTGCCGACGTGGAGCAGCTTGGACTTGGGGACGCCTTCCAGGAAGCGGTCGATGGTCTGGATCGATAAGGAGAGGCCGCCCACACGGAAATGCATCGGTATCGCGATCTTCGGCTTGATGGCCGCGATCAATTTCAGGGCCTGAGGACCATCGATTGTGAAAACTCCGCCTACAGGAACGAAGAGCACGTCCACCGGGCCGATGGCGTCTATTTGTGATCGGCTCAGCATCTCGCCTAGGTCCCCGCAATGGCAGAATCGGATTCCGTCCATGGTAAACGAGAAGATGACGATGTGGCCGCGCTTGCTGCCATTCGCCTCATCGTGCTCCGCTCCCACGCCGACGATCCTCACGCCTTTGACGTTTCTTTCGCCGGCCTCGCGCACGATCGTGAAATCGCCTTTGATCGCCCTCGCGGCGTTATGGTCGAAGTGGTCATGGCTGATCATTACGATGTCGGCCTTGATGGAGGGTGCCCTCAGCCCGATCGACTTGCCGTCATGCGGATCAATGGCCACCGTCAGCCTATCTGCGATCTCAAAACAGGAATGACCGTGCCATACAATCCTCATCTTCTCACCCGCCATCGTCATCTAACGAATCTTGCGCCACAAGCGGGGCAGTTGCGGTCTCTGGAGCCGACCTCCTCGTTGCAGCTTGGACAGATCAGGACCAGCATCTCCTTCTCGATCGGGGCGCTGGCTCCGGCCGCGGCGGCCCGCCTCTTTCCGAAATTGCTTTGATCGTACGCATTGAATGCCCCGATGGTGACCAGCATCGACCCAACGATCGCCATGGTCCAGGCGAGGAGCAGCGGGACCGGCGAGAGCGTGAAGACCATCAGCGCCACCAGATAGAATCCGATGCCGGATGCGATCAGTACGTGTGTCAGGGGCGGAGCCTTGAATGCGAAGGTCCTAGCAGGAGCCCTCCCCAAATCTTTGACGGGGCTCATCGGCGCATTGGCCATGCCTGTGGCGCCGTAATCGGATATCTCGATGTCCGCCGACGCGTCGACCTTCACAGGCTCGCCGATCATGGTGTCGACGAATGCCTTGACCTCCTTTGATTCGGGGGCAGGCATCGATGGCGTCTGCATGCGCGACGACGCCCAGTCCTTGCCTTTGGCCAGGAGCTCGATGTCCACCGGCTTCGGTTCCTCGGCGCGGGAAAAGTCAATCGGGGGCGGGGGCGATGTGGACCTGAGCTCCCTGCTCGATCGGACGATGGTTGATTCTATCCGCTTGGAAATCTCATCGTCCAGCATTATCGACTCAGTTTGCTTGTTCAGCTTCTCCAGTACCTGGACGTGCGAAATCCATTCCTCGGAGGAGTCCTGGAATTCCCAGCCGCAGAAGTCGCATTGGGCGGCAATTGGCTTGTTTCTAAGCCCGCACCTGGGACATTCCTTGAACCCCGACTTCCTCTCCATTTGACTCATTAAGTCGCATCCCTCGTTATAATTCTTTTTGCTCCAGACTCGAATGTGAATCATCGCGGTTCATACGTTAGGCAGGTCAGAATCGAGGCGTCGATGAATCCTAGAGGGATTCGCGATCCCGCTCCTTCCGTCCTCGATATCACATCATCTGCAAAAACTACAAATAGAATAAATCTGGATAGTGAGAGATGATGAAGGTTCTGGTTCTCAGCGTGGATAGGGATGACGACTTCGGGGTGAAGACTGGACTGAGCAGTCCCTTCATCGGTCGCCAGGAGAACATCGACGCCTCCATCGCTTTGGGGCTCAAGGACCCTGAGGACTCGGACATCAATACCACGCTCGCGGCGATAAGCATTTACGAGGAGATGCTGAAGAAAGGCATCGAGGCGGAGATCGCCACGATCTGCGGGGACGCCAAGGTGGGCTACGAGTCCGACCTGGTGCTGGCGACGCAACTGGAGAACGTGCTCGAGGTCATCAAGCCGGACCGGGTGGTCCTGGTCAGCGATGGGGCCGAGGACGAGTACATCTTTCCGATGGTCGCGTCCCGCGTCAAGGTCGACTCCGTCCGCAGGGTCTTCGTCAAGCAGGCGCCCACGGTGGAGGGGACCTACTACATCTTGATGAAGATGCTCCAGGACGATAAGGTGCGCAAGCGCATATTCCCCCCTATCGGGCTCGTCCTGCTGGTGCTGGGCATTTTCGCCGTCGTTCCCAAGTTGATCGAGTACAGCAGCACACCGACGCCTGGTCTGATTTCGGAGATGGGCGCGGGCATCATCTTTGCCGTGCTTGGCCTGTACCTGATATTCTATGCTTACAAGGTCGGCGAGAGGGTGGAGAACTCGGCGCTGAACCTGGCCAGGGCGGTCCGGTCCGGAAGCTGGATGATACCTTTCGCCGCATTGACGATGATACTGCTGGTGGCAGGGGTGTCCTACGGCTATGACGCCGCCTCGCAGGTGCTCAACAACGACTTCGTGCTGATGGCCCTGCTCTTCGCCAGCGGAATATTGTGGCTCTGGACCTTCGCCGGGCTATCCTGGTCCACTGGCAAGTTCTTCAACCTCTGGCTGTCGACCGGCAAGGTCCATTATAGCTATCTGGTGGTAACGCTGTCGGTCTTCGCGATAGCCTTCATCCTCCAGGGAGCGCTCGATGCGACGATGTACTTCTTGGGATACAGGATCTTCAATGAGGTCTTCGTCTTCCTGGAGATATCGGCCGGGTTCATGCTAGCGCTGTTCGGCGGACTGCTCAACGCGGCGCTGCGCAGCCAGGACCAGTTGGCCGACAACCAGGCAGATGTGGAGAAGGCGGTCGAGCAGTCGAACTAGGTGGTAACTTGCGCTGGGAGGAATGGAGCCCGCTTTACCAGGCAATAATCGACGAGTTCGGATACTCAAGGCAGATGGATGCGCGCGCCGCAAGCATCCTCGATTCCCTCCTTGTCAACAAACGCATCTGCGATGAAGGCTGCCTGTCGAGGCACATCTTTAGAGAGGTGACGGTTTGCGGTGCCGCCTCGAACCTTCAGGCGCATCTGGATGAATTTGGCATCGTTGGTTCGAGCATCGCCGCCGACAACGCGACGTCCGTCATGGTGGCGAATGGCTTGCTTCCTGACGTCATTGTAACCGATCTGGATGGGAACGTGGGCGAGCAGATCCTGGCGAACGCCGAAGGCTCCGTGGTCGTGGTGCATGGGCACGGCGACAACATTCCCGCTCTGAAGGAGTACGTTCCGCATTTCGCCGGCCTTATCGCCGGGACCACTCAAGGTCGCGAGATCGGCGCCGTGAGCAACTATGGAGGTTTCACGGACGGTGACCGGGCGGTGTCACTAGCGCGACATTTTGGCGCCTCGAGGCTAAGGCTGCTCGGCTTCGATTTCGAGGACCCGGCGCCCAAGCCCGGAAGGGAGATCGGCGTCAAGAGAAGGAAGCTCGCGTGGGCAAGGAAGTTGATCTTCGATCACAACCCCGATAATGTTGAGCTGTGGATCCCCGATCCATCGAAATAATGAATGAATGGCGGAAATGCCTGCTTGGTGATGCGGGTCCCCATTCTGCTTCATACCCTGAAAGCAATTCCTAAGAGGCTTTTGCTTATAACGCTGGATGCGGCCAGATAATGCCGCGTTTCGCATAATATATTTATAGCTACAAGAAGTTATCCAGAGCCATGTCTCCCGGCAGTTAATCCAGGGAGAAGGAGGAAAGCAAAATGGAAGGTCAAGGCGGTAAGCCTCTTCCATCAGAATCTGCTCCAAAGAAAGGCATGACCAAGACATTGGCCATCGTTGTCGTTGCGATCCTAATCATCGCAGCAATCCTTGGGGCGGTCCTACTGATGGGCGGGGGACAAGAGAATAAAACGCCGACGGCCACGGCGACGGTGAACAATAACATCGTCACTTTGGGCGACTCGGTAATTTTCAACGGAACAACGAGCTCAGATCCTGATGGAACAATTGCCAACTACACCTGGATGTTCGGTGATGGCGAGGAAGATGTCACCACCGTTGGTGTCGCTTCTCATACATACGCCTATCCAGGCAAGTACATTATTGTCCTGATGGTTACTGATGACAAGGGAAAGGAAGCATACAACTGGGGCAACCTCGTTAAGGTCGAGGTGCTGAATCCGACGGTAACAGATATCACCAACGATTCCACACCGGCTCCATTGGTAGCAGCTTCCGCAGATGTTATCACGAACGGCACAGAAGTCAGCTTCAACGGAGCGGACTCCAAGGCGTATGCCATTATCGATGGCGCGCCGGACTTCTCGGCCGGTAACGTCGAGACATTCGCCTGGAATTTCGATGACGGCAGTGCAGTCGTCAGCGGAAACCTGAGCGCCGCAGGGACCGTGAATAACACGTTCAGCGGCGTTGGCTCAATATTCGCCAGCTATCTGACCGTGACCAGCGTTCATGGTGCGACCCAGCGTTATTACAACACCGTTGTAATCCCGACGGTCACTCCATCGACTGGGATCAAGAATCCCAACATGTACGTGGTTGCGCAGACCGGAGAACCGGACCCGCTGGACCCAGCATACGACTATGAATCGGCTGGCGGCGAGATACTGCAGAATGTGTACGAGACTCTCATCTGGTATGACCGGGAGAGCCCCAACGATCTCGTTCCAATGATCGCCACTGAGGTTCCAACGATTGCGAACGGTGGCGTTACCGCGGACGGGCTCAACTACACGTTCCACATCAAGGAAGGCGTCAACTTCCACCACACCGATGGTGTCGATTGGGGCACCGTGGATGCATACGACGTTGAGTATTCGATCGAGCGCGTCCTGAACATGAACGATGGATGGAGCCCGACCTGGATGCTCGGAGCAGTCATGATTCCAGACTACTACACCTACGTCGTGCCTCCACAG
>JACXTO010000174.1 GCA_016919565.1 Methanomassiliicoccaceae archaeon
CGCCGTAGCAGGACAGCCCGCCATCCTGCTTGCGGATCTCCTCCAACAGCCGGGTGATGAGGCGCTTCTCGCGCATCAGGTCGAGGTCGAGCAGCTTGTCCTTCGCCCGCTCCACCAATTCCTTCAGGCCGTATTCGTCAGTATAGCCAGTATCGAACGTGTCGATGACCTTCTTCAATAGTTCGTGGTTCATCAGACCCAGGTCCGCGAAGGTATTCTTCGTCCCACCTGGCCCACCAATAAGGATGCCCTGGAGTTCAGGCAGCTTGAGGAAGGCTTCGTTGGCTGTTTCGGAGATCTTCTTGTAGAACTCGTGAGCGGCTATTTCGATCAACCGCTCGAATCGCTGCGCCGACTGCCCGCCCATGCGGTGCTTGGACGGGACCTGCGATTGGATGTTGCGAATTACGGTTATTCGCTTGCCGCCAAGGATCCCTATCGTCGCCTCTGACCGGTCAATGACGATCAGCCCGAACACCTTCTTGTCCAGGAGCATGTCCTTGAGCGGGTCGAGGTAGAACTCGGAATCGCAGCGGTACAGGAAAGTGCTGATCGGCTCTGGCGGCTCCAGCGAGTACTGCACCATCTTGGTCTGGTCGCCTACCGATGCGACCTCCCCGACGAAAAAGACCACTCCGTTGGCCGGCGGCGTCTTGAAGTACTTCAGCCGGGCGAGGATGGATTGGATCGCTCCCTGGACCGCCTTCCGAGTGCCCTGGGACTTGATGTTGGATGATTGCGAATATTCGCCCCTGAGGTAGGCGGCGACATCGGATATCTGCTTCTCAGGCGGAACGTAGAGGGAGATGAGCTCTGTACCTCGGCCTTTGAGGTTGCTCACCTCCTCTAGCGACCGCTTGAAATCGTACTTCTGTCTCTCGGACAGTTTTTCTCCTATCACTGCCATATATCCCTGACCTCAGGTTTTTTATCACCTAAAAGGATTGGCGTTATTAATCTGTTGGTGTAAACATGGCTCACATCGTCGTTTCCTTGGGAGGATCGGTCCTCATTCCAGATGATCGGGACGCGGAGTACCTGAGAAAGGTGGCAGAGCTATTCCGTAGATTGGCCAAGGACTACCCATTGGTCATCGTCTGCGGTGGTGGCAAGGTATCGCGATACTACATCAGCGTACTGAAGAAACTTGATGAGAACAGGGATGCGCAGGACAGGATGGGGATCGACGTTACCCGGCTGAATGCGAAACTGCTTCAGCTTGCCATCGGTGAGGATTGCTACCAGAAGATCCCAAAGAGGGTGAAGAAGGCCGTGGAGGAGGCATCGCGCTACCGCATCATCGTAATGGGCGGCACGACACCAGGTCATACTACCGATACTGTCGCGGCAATGATCGCCGAGCGGTTGAAGGCAGAGCGGATCGTGAATGCCACCTCGGTGGAGTCTGCCTATTCTGAGGATCCGAGGACTAATCCTGAAGCGGTGAGGTATGAGAGGCTCTCGCACAAGGAATTGCTCGATCTGGTCAACAAGGGAAAGCATGAAGCTGGCCCCTCCGACGTTTTCGACAGACGGGGGGCAGAGGTGGCGATGAAGTCGGATATTCCGATCTACATTGTTAACGGTCGCGACCTGAGGGAGTTCGAGGCTGCGATCCGGGGCGAAAAGGTCAAGGGGACGGTTGTCGGTATCTGATATCGCCAGGATGGGATGGTCGATGAGCAGGGATGGGGAAGGGTCAAAGGACATCAGACAGAGGAAGCGCCCGGCAGAGCGCCGAGAAGTCAGATTCAATGATAGGAGGATGCCGCAGAAACGGCACCCAGCCGTCTATACTGGTATGGCATTCGCGATCCTGGGAGGGCTTATGATCGCAGCCACGTTCCTGGTCAGTTGGGTCGACAGCTACGATTCCGGCAATGCCCTGGTGGAGCAGCTCTTCGTTTGGGACATGGGAGGCAATCCCGAG
This sequence comes from Methanomassiliicoccaceae archaeon, assembly GCA_016919565.1. Taxonomy (GTDB): domain Archaea; phylum Thermoplasmatota; class Thermoplasmata; order Methanomassiliicoccales; family UBA472; genus FEN-33. The sequence continues at coordinate 1,931 of JACXTO010000174.1, forward strand.
TGGGGCACGATCTATTATCTCGCTCTCCTCGCTCCGATTGCAGGAGCGGCTTGCGCCATCGTCTCCGGCACCGCGCTGGCCAATGAGAGAAGGGCCGGGCTTCGAAGGTTTGCGGCGATGGGGGTGCTGGCAACGTCGGTGATCGCCGCCATCGCGATATCCGTGCTGATTCTGCTTCTGAAAGAGCAATACATCGCCGAGCAGCTCGACCGTACGATCTATGGCCCGGCCATATTCCTTTCCGTCTTCGGGTGCGTACTGGCCATCTCAGGAGGGATCGTCCTCATGGTGGACTATCTGAGCTCGGAGCGGAAGAAGGGGACGTTCGCCACGGCTCCGGGGAGCAAGCATCTCAAGAGCGCGCTCAAACCGGTCAGCCGCGGGCAGTCGACCAGGTCAAGAGAGCCAAGGGATCCCGGGTTCCATGACAAAGAGATCCGAGAGGAGATGCTGGCGGAGGGATCGGAGGAACCCGATCCGGCCGAGGACGAAGGTGGGCTTTCCTGTCCGAGCTGCCAATCGCCGGTTAAGGCGAGCTGGAAGCAGTGCCCGGTATGCGGGGAGGAGTTCGCGGATTAGTCACAGGTCTTCTAGGCCGGAGCTATCGATGACATCAGCACCCATCTGCCTGATCAGCCCTTTGAGGTGCGTGGCGCGAGATCTCGACATCGATTTCTTGTGGATGTAGACCAGCTCCGCCCCTTCTGATGCCGCTAGCGCCTTCTTGACGGCCAAAGCGATATCCTCGTCCGTGGCGCTGTCGGCGAAATGATTGGTGATCATATGACCGATGGACACCTTCTTGTTCAGGGCGACCTCGCTGAACCTTGGCGCGTAGTGCCCCCCTCCCAATCCGATGGCCTTCACCGCCTTGAGCACGTCGACCTCCAGGAGCGATCGCGCCAAGGTCTCCCCCGCTTTGACGTCTGGCCATTGGCTCTCCGAGCTTCCGATCTCCAGGTATATCGTTGGCGTCGTAAGCCAAGGCCCATGATGGGTTACCTCGAACGAGATCTGGTATCCCAGACCAGAGGCGTGACGTTGCATGCTCCGCAACAATGAGGTCATGAGGTCGGGCGAGGAGGGAACGAGCATCCCCGGCCTCCCTCCGAAATCGGCCTTCATGGCGAAGTTGCCAATGGGATGCACGGTGAGGGTTGGTATGCCGGACGCAGCCCTGTGGCGGGATAGGAAGATCACGCATTCGACTTTCTGGCCGAGCGCGTCTCGGACCCGCTGGTCGATATCGTCCGCGAACAGGTGGCGCTCCTCGATGGTGACGAGGGCGTCGTTGCCATGCACCAGCACCGGCCTGTCCTGGAAAGTGCCACTTTCTTTCCATTCGACCGATTCCATCAATCGGTCTCGGATGTTGACGCTCGCGATATCCTCAAGGCTGCAGACGAGAAGCCGCATCAGTTCGGGAATCGTGGCCAGAGGGATTAATCATTTGCCCAGCGCTGATGGGGATCGAATTTCGGCCGTGCGCCACATATTTGGGAGCCTCGCATTCAACGCACTCGAGAATGAGAACGAGCCTAATTGTCTCTTCAGGGGACAACGGACAGAAATGCTCTTCTGGCCTAGAGTCGGAAGCATCGGGAGATAATATCACATGTAATAGCCACGGCCTTACGTTCATAAGGCGGGTGTCGAGATTTGATAACGATGCCTAGCGCGATTACTGTTGGGGAAAGGATAGTGCTTCATTTAGCCCTGTATCAGAAGCTCGTCGATAATTACGACGTCCCGATCGACATAAGTCAAGACGGCATCGCGGCCAGCCTGCGCATTTCCAGGGCGCATGCCGCCATCGAGCTGAAGAAGCTCCGAGGGGCCGGAGAGGTCTTCGAGAAATTGGCTCATATCAGGAGAGGCAAGACAAAGCGCAAGGTTTACTTCCTCAGCCCCACGGGCGAGCAGAAGGCGATCAGGATACGACAGTACGCTTCCAACGAGGGCATCGACATCGGTCCCCTCATCGACATCCGACGATGCAAGGCTCAAGAGCTCTGGCAGACGCTAGGAAGTGATGCCAAGAAGATCCTGGCCGGTGCGTGCGTCTTCCGCAAGCCCTTCCGCCGCGAGGCGCTCCCTCCGACGACGACGAGCCTGCTGCCGGTGGACCGCTTCGGGATGGTCGAGATACCGGCCGAACTGCGCCGCACGGTCTTGAAAATGACCTCAGCGGAGGACGTGAAAACCTATCACAGCCTGGCAGCCGACTATTGGCTGACAGAGAATGATTATGGCGAGAGGCTGTACCACCTGGTCCACGCCAATCGAATGAAGGAAGCGGAGATACTGATCGCCAACAAGGATGCCGCGGTCATGGCGTCCATGGACAACGGGCTATTGGAAGCACTGCTCACCATCCGTTCGCCATCGGAGCACTATCGCGGCAAGGTCCGAAGGGCCCAGGCAGAGGCTTGCTTGTTGCTAGGTGACCTGGAGGGCTGCTTCAGGGTCTGTACGGAGATGGAGAACTCCACCGACGCCTCCGAGAATGTGGTCGGCCATATGATCAGGGGCAGAGGCCTGCGAAAATTGGAACGCCTCCAGGAATCGCTGGACGCCCTTCTGAGAGCGAAGGCCGTTGGATTGAAGATTGAATCATCCAATCTGGAGTGCGAGATCGCCCACACCCTCTTGTTGATGGGGCTGAACCAGGAATCGATCAACGTGCTCGAGAAGCTCGTGAAGCAGGAACGCTCCGCCGATCCAGAGCTGATAGAGCGCATCTACTACCTCCTGGGCAGGAATTATCTTCTGATTAAGAACGGCAGCGAGGCGCTGCATTATCTGAGCAAGAGCCTGGCGATCACGAAGGAGAAGGACCGCAAGCCTTGGTATCAGGGCATGGCGGAGGCCTACGGGCTTATCGGGAATCCCGAGAAGCTCAGGGAATATGACATGAAAGCCAATCCTCCGAAGGGCTGGGGAGAGGCTTAGGGCTGAATAACGCAAGTTCGATTCGTCAAAATATCGGGCTCTGCCTCAGGAGGTCCATGTCAGTCTGGTACAGCTCCCTGATGTCCTTGAGGTTCCAGTGCAGCATTGCCAATCGCTCGAACCCCTGACCCCATGCCAGTACCGGGTGCTTGATCCCGAAGGGGGCGGTGACCTCCGGTCTGAATATACCGGCCCCACCAAGCTCCAGCCATTTCCCGTTCCACAGGACCTCGATCTCCAGCGACGGCTCGGTGTAGGGGAAGTAGCCCGGACGGACCCTGATCTCCTCGAATCCCATGCGGCCGTAGAACTCGCGCAGCACTCCGACCAGCATGTCGAAGCTCGCGTCCTCCTCCATGATTATGCCCTCGATCTGCTGGAACTCGGGCAGATGGGTGGCGTCGATCGCCTCCTTACGGAAGACGCGGCTGAGCGAGAAGACCTTCACTGGCGGCTCCTTGTGCTGCGCTAGATACCGGATGGTGTTGACGGTGGTGTGGGTGCGCAGCAGCGCCCGCTCCGCCTCCTGACGGCTC
>JACXTO010000175.1 GCA_016919565.1 Methanomassiliicoccaceae archaeon
CCAATGTTCAGAGCGTTTCCATTGTCTCAAAGACCGGCCTGATGATCGCTGGTAGGACAACTTCCCCTTCGAAGCCCGAGACCTTCTCCGCCATGGCGGCGATCATGTATTCCTCCGCCGAGGCGACGCGCATCGATCCATTGAAGGACAAGTGCGATTACCTGCTCGGGGTGTTCCACGACAGCAAGATGATCATAACCGAGGTCTCATCGAGCCTTCTCATCGTCGTGACCTGCGATCGCGCCACCGAGGAGTCGAAGATCCTGGAGAACATGAACAAGGTCATCACCAGGACGAAGCAGGAACTCGTCTGGCTCCGATAAGCCCGTACTAATCGAACCCTCATTCTGCGATATTCTCAGAACGCACGGTCGGCCTTTGGTGAGTGCTACGACCTGAATTTCTTTGCTCAGATCAGATGCTCCGCTGTATCGTCGAGTATCCGATCGCAATAGATGCAGCGCAGCACCGGGGGCTTCTTAGAATCGACGATGAACTCCGGCTCCACTGGCTCGTTCAGATTTGTAATGCAGGAGGGATTGCCGCAGCGGACGATGCCCCGCACCACCTGCGGCAGCGTCACCTTGTACTTCTCCGCCACGTTGAAGTCGCGGATGATGTTGATCGTCGCATCTGGAGATATCAGCGAGATCTTGTCCACCTCCTTCGGGTCGAGCTCCCGGTCCTCCACCTTCACGACGTCCTTGAACCCTTCCTTCTTGGAGGGCACATGCATGAGCACGCTGATGGGCGAGCTGACGTTGTTGCCCGAAACCCCGATGATGCGCAAGACCTTCAGAGCCATTCCGCAGTCGATATGGTCGATCACGGTCCCGTTGCGGATCGGCGTGACCTTGAACTCCTTCATCACAGTTCGCCTCCGAGCACTAGCGAGAGGAGCGCCATCCTCACTGGCACCCCGTTGAACGCCTGTTCGAAGTATTTCGCGTGCTGGGTATAGTCGACCTCGGGCGCGATCTCGTCGACCCGGGGCAACGGATGCATCACGGTGAGGCTCTGCTTCGCCTCGCGCAGCAGGTTATTGTCGATGCGGTAGCTGCCAGCCACCTTGAGGTACTCGCTCGGGTCGGGGAACCTCTCCCTCTGGATTCGTGTGACGTAGAGGACATCGGTCTCCTTGATGACGTCCTCCAGCTTCGATGTCAGCTTCGGCTTCCCGCCGAGCTTCTCGACCTGCTTGACCGTTTCCCGGGGCATCTGCAGCGACGCCGGCGCAACGAACGTGACCTCCGCCCCGAATAACGTCAGGGCTTCGGCCAGGGAATGCGCGGTACGGCCATACTTCAGGTCACCGATCAAAGCGACCTTGATGCCCTCGATGTGCTGCTTGTCCCTTCTGATTGTGAAAAGGTCCAGCAATGTCTGGGTGGGATGCTGCCCCGCGCCATCGCCGGCGTTTATCACCGGGCTGCGGGAGAACTTGGCTGCCAGGCGCGCTGCGCCCTCGTGCGGGTGCCTGAGGACGATCGCGTCAGAGTAGGATTCGACCATGCGGATCGTGTCCGCCAGCGTCTCTCCCTTCGCGATCGACATCATCGAGGGGTGTGACATCTCCAGCGTCCGTCCGCCCAGACGCGCCATCGCCGTCTCGAAGGACATGCGGGTTCGGGTGGAGGGCTCGAAGAACAGGTTGGCGAGGATGCGCCCCTCCAACATCTTGGTGAACTTCTCCCCCCGGGCGTAAGGGATCATCTTCTCCGAGAGATCAAGAACGAATTCCATCTGTTCCCGCGTCAGGTCGCGGATGGAGACGACGTCCAAGCCTTTGAATTCCATGCTTACCGGGCTACGAATAACCGACTGGGCTATTTGACTTCTTCGTAGCGTATTTTGGATTATGTCGCCCGCTCTGGTACATCGCCGAACCTGCTCAGCACTTCCTGCATGTGAGCATACCAATCGTTCACGCAGTGCTCCAATCGCTCTCGGAGCAGGTCATTGCTTATCGCCTTGTAGACGTGGAAATAACCACCGCGCTCGATGCTCTTGGTCTCCCGGTAGACCATGCCGCAGGTCATCAGCTTCTGCAAGGCGCGATAGACCGTGGATCGGTCCTTGCCCATCTTGCTAGCTAGCTCATCCGCCCTGAGCGGACCTGATTGTGAAAGCTGGTAGTAGACTCCGACCTCGAACTCGGCAAGGCTGAAAGCGCACTGCACGAGGTCATGGCAGGTATGGACCTCCCCGATAATCTTCTCTGGAAGCATCTGGATCGTCTCCATTGGCATTTGCGATACTGCAAAAGCTTATAATGGTAGAGGTTATATATAGTTGTTGCACAACCGTGCAAAACCGTTGGGAATAGGGATTGTTCATGGAGAAAGACGAGACCTTGGATTGCAAGGGCCTGATGTGCCCGATGCCGATAGTCAAGTTGGCGAAGAAGATGAAGGAGATGCAGGTGGGGAAGGTCGTGGAATTGATCAGCGACGACCCCGGCTCGAAGGAGGACGTCCCTGCCTGGGCCCAGCGCACCGGGAACGAAGTGGTGGAGATGAAGCAGGACGGTAAGATCTTCACCTTCTACGTCAAGAAGAAGCAGGCGTGATAACGGCTGACCGGTCGGCTGCACTCAAATGAAATTCAAATCGTAGGAAAATGAGGTGAAAAAAAATGGCAGAAGCGAAGAAGGTTACGAAGGTAGCGATCGTGGTTTCCGAGGGCACCTTCGACAAGGCGATGGAATCGTTGATGATCGCGAACACCGCGGCGAGCATGGGAATGGAGGTCCATATCTTCCATACGTTCTTTGGACTCAAACTGGTGACCAAGACCGCCAACCCCAAGGCGCCAGGGATGTACCGGCTCTTCACCGGCATGTTCAAGAAGAAGATGGCCGCGGTAGGCGTCGAGGGCTACCCGGCCCAGAAGAAGATGGCTTTGGAGCTCGGCGTCAAGATGTACGCCTGCAGCACCAGCATGGGCGTCATGGGGGTCAAGCAGGAGGACCTGGACGAGGGCGTCATCGTCCTCGGGGCGGCTGGCTTCCTGAACATAGCCGCGGACACCGACATGCAGTATTTCATAGGATGATGATGGCATGGCGTCCATCCTATTCGTCCTGTTGAAGACGCCGCATGAGAACATCAATCTGGAGCTGACCAACGATCTCGGCGGCCAATCGAAGAAGGCGGCGCTGCTGTTCGAGGACGCGGTCTACTACGCGGTCGACAGGAAGGCGGCCAAGCATCTGGCCGAGCATGTGGACGAGGTCTTCGTGATCTCGGACGACCTGGCGGCTCGGGGCTTCGATCGCGATATTGGCGGTAAGTTCAAGGCAATCGATTACGGACAGGCGGTCGATCTGATCATGGATTACGATAGAACGGTAACGCTGTGAGGTGTAGAAGATGAAAAGAACACTAC
>JACXTO010000176.1 GCA_016919565.1 Methanomassiliicoccaceae archaeon
ATTAATACTGACCGTTACACATCCAAAAAAACCGTCAAATCATGTGGCAAGCAACCGACCCTCAATCCAGACGAACATCAAAACGCTAATTAGACCTGTCAGCTCTATCATTGAGCAGGTGTCACCAATGAAGGTCGAACTCTATCACGCTTCGAAGTACGGGAATGGCGCGAAGGTAGCAGAGGAATTCCAAAGGCAGATGACGATGAAAGGTCACGCCGTGAACGTTCACAGCATCGATGATTCCAAGCCGAAGGACCTCCCCCCAGCGGACCTCTATGTCTTCGGTTCGCCGACGCGCATCGGAAAGCCGATCGGTGGCATGCGCCGCTTCCTGAAGAAGTTGGACCTTCCCTCCCACACCAAGTACGCGGTCTTCGCAACGCATGGCGCGGCAAGGCCGGACAAGAAGACGGGCAAGATGCCTTCCGATGAGGAGTTGACGAAGTATCAGCGCAGCGTGCCGATCATGGACGAGATCCTGCAATCCAAGGGTATGGTCAAGGTGGCTGAAATGAAGGTCTTCGTTGTCGAACTGAAGGGCCCCCTGGAGGAAGGCTGGCAGAAGAAGGTTGAGACCTTCGTTGCCGAGATACTTTCAAAGAGTCCAGCCTAGGACCATGTTCCCAATCCAATCGATTCCATCGGCCATCTAGCCCGGCGCCTCGATGTCGCACACCGCCGATTTGGTGGAGAAGAGGTACTTCGAAAGGAATATCAGCCAAGAGATCTCGACCAGCGTGCAAACTGTCGCAGGTACTGCCGCCGCGGGCCCGATCAGACCGATCGCCAAGGTGGCCGCCATTCCCGTGTTCTTGTAGGTGGCGAACAGTACCTCAGGTACCCTCCGCTTCCTTGGCGCAGACTTCCGCTTGAGGTACCAGTTCCACAGCAGGCCAATGACGAATATGCGCACGATGGCCACGGCGATGAGCCCCGATAGGAGGACCGGGTCGGTGAAGAAGACCTGACGGTTCGGGCCAGCGATGGCAACGATGAGCACGAAGAATGCCACATTTATCATGGCGGTCTTGTTCTTCTGGCTTATCTCGATCCGCCGCAAGAATCGGGAGACTGCCAATGGCAGCAGGATCAGGACGCCGACATACCCCAGGAGGGTAAGCTGATCGATCGGTTGGCCAAGGAAGATCAACGTGATCAGAGGTGTGAAACCCAAAGCGATGAAGTACAGAACGGCAGAGGAGACCAGGGTTGGCTCCAGATCGCCCTTCAGTATGTAGGTGAAGGGGACGACCGAGACCGCGGACGGCACGGCAGCCTCGATGATCCAGCCTGCGCGAAGGTCACCCTCGAACAAATAGCTCATTAGGATGGTGGTCCCGGATGAAAGGATGAATGAGAGAATGAAGGCGTTCCGGATGGCCTTTCCATGACTTCTCACCTTCAGGCCTTTCAATTGGAGCGCCGTCAGCGACAGCGACATCATGACCATCAGGGAGAGCATGGCAATGTTGCCGTTGCTAATGAATTGCCCCTCGGGAAAGCCGCCCAGGAGCATGGCCGTGACGAAGGCCAATATCATCATTACGGCATTATTGCATAGGAATCCCTGCACGCTCACGGGGGTCGATATGGCAATGGATGATTTCTTGTTTTCGTGAGGCCGTGGCCCGATCAGATCGGTTTCTCAACCCGAAGCCATATGACGAACGGAACGTCGCCGGCCCTAGGCTATCTGGGCCGGAATGGATCGGGAATGCCCAGACCCATCGCAATAGGGTTTGAAGAACGATGCCTGGACAACATCCCCAGGCATCGTTCTTTGGGCTTTTCCAGCCCAATATTGTTACAGCGGCCTAAGTGTCCCGGCGAACACTTGCCATGCCAGGGCGGTCTTGGCTACGAGGCTCAGGATTATGTAGACCCTCTCCCCGAATAGGTAATCCGCCCATCTCCCCTTCGCACGATACTGCAGGATCATGACGAACGCGAATGAGAAGAACGTAATGGCTATGGTCAAGAATATCCCGATCACGAAGCTGGGCACATTCCCGTACTGGCTCGCTCCCGCGAGATAGATGCTGATTCCAATCCACGGGATAAGGCCGGCGAACGTCCCGAAAATGTAAGGGGACCAGGCGACCTTCTCCCTCTTCTGATTATACGCCTCCATTAACAGCCCGAATAGGTTCATGCAAGCGTTGAGACCGAATATGGCGAGGAGGGCGACAACATCGTATATCCCGACCAGCATCGAAATGATTACGATCATCACAGAGGATGAAAAGGCATACTCGAACCAGCGAGCCTTATTGATGCGTTCCTTGAGATTCTTGACGTACCAGCCGTAAGCAGGTCCTGCCAGAAGGAAGTGGTCAAAGGCCGATGTGAATAGGAACAAGGCGATCAACGGTGCGATCGGCAGCGTGAAAAGCGTGCTGAGCTCGGAATCGAGCTGCTGGGTCAGAGGGTTGAAATGCAGGAATGACGCCATTACCGGCAATGAAAAGCTGGTCGATAGCGCGAGGATCAGCAGCCCCTGCACCAAGTGGACTGCTGCCATCACCCCGTTGAAACTCCTGAGCTTCTTGAATTTCTTCTCGTCATCGGAAGTCATACTTATCAATCAGCGATTAGGAAGCCCCAGTATTAAAATCTTATTAGAATAATAACAATGCATATCCGGAACCTCACCTGCTCGGCCTTCAATCCAGAATTTGTAATCAACGACCAAGGGAGAATGTTATATCGGCTCTGCTGCCCTGTAACGTCAGGAAGCTGTTTGAAAGTGAACTTAGCGAGAAAAGCGTCCGAAAAGGTTAGGTTCGAGAGGCCAGACATCGACGGACTGTCGGCACGAGGTTGCACGTGCGTCGATATGCATTTCCATACTGATCATTCCGATGGCCACGTGACCGTCCACGACGCCGTCCGGAAGGCGAAAATGATGGGGATCGGACTGGCCATCACGGACCATAACGCTATCAGTGGGAGCATTCACGCCTCGGACACGGGGAATGGCGCATTCATTGTTCCGGGGATCGAGGTAAGCGCGGCTGACGG
>JACXTO010000177.1 GCA_016919565.1 Methanomassiliicoccaceae archaeon
CCGGGAGGTGCTTCGCTACGAAAAGGAGGGTGCGAAGGAGGTCGTGCTCGTCGATTGCGGCACCAAGCAGAACATCGTGCGCGAGCTGCGCAAGCGCTTCTCGCTGACCATCGTGCCATACGACACCGAGGCCTCTTGGTTCAGGGATCATGAGCTGGATGGCGTGGTCATCTCCAACGGGCCGGGCGATCCCTCTCATCCAGTGATCAAGGATACCGTCATCAAGACGCTGAAGGCGATCAAGGAGGACTATCCGATATTCGGCATCTGCTTCGGCAATCAGCTCCTCGCCCACGCTTTCGGAGGCACGACCTTCAAGCTCAAGTTCGGCCACCGGGGAGTGAACCAGCCGGTGAAGTACAAGGGACGCATCTTCATCACCTCCCAGAACCATGGCTATTCCGTCGACCCTGACTCGCTGCCAGCAGAGCTGGAAGTGAGCCAGACGAATGTCAACGACGGGACGGTGGAGGGACTGGAGCACCGGGAGCTTCCGATATTCTCGGTGCAGTATCACCCCGAGGCTTCGCCAGGGCCGAAGGACACATCCTTCCTGTTCGATGACTTCTTCAAGATGGTGGAGGCGAGGAAATGACCGAGGTCCCGCCCAAGGGCGTCAAGCTGATGGTCATCGGCTCAGGCCCCATCATCATCGGCCAGGCGGCCGAGTTCGACTTCTCCGGCTCCCAGGCGTGCCGCTCGCTGCGCGAGGAAGGCTACCAGACGGTCCTGGTGAACTCCAATCCCGCCACCATCCAAACTGACCTGTCGACCGCGGACAAGGTGTACATCGAGCCTTTGGACGTGGAGACCATCACCGAAATCATCGCCAAGGAGAATGTGTACGGCATCCTCTCGGGCATGGGAGGGCAGACCGCCCTCAACCTCTGCTCCGAACTGTCGGACCTGGGGATCCTCGACAGACTGAACGTCAAGCTGCTGGGCACCCAGCCTGAGGCGATCGCTCTCTCCGAGGACAGGGAGCTGTTCAAGCAGACCATGCTCAAGATCGGGGAACCGGTCCCGAAGAGCAAGGCGGTCCATTCCATCGATGAGGCGAAGTCAGCGATCAAGGAGATCGGCTCCTACCCGGTCCTGATCCGCCCAGGCTTCACCCTGGGGGGGACTGGCGGCGGCATAGCCTACAACGAGGAGGAGTTGGAGGAGATCTGCGGCCGGGGGCTGTGCTATTCGAGGATCCACCAGGTCTTGATCGAAGAGAGCGTCCTCGGCTGGAAGGAATACGAGTACGAGGTGATGCGTGACAAGAACGATAACTGCGTCATCATCTGCAACATGGAGAACCTTGACGCGATGGGCATCCATACCGGCGAGAGCATCGTAATCGCCCCTTCACAGACGCTATCGGATGTCGATCACCAGAGGCTGCGCACCGCCTCCATCAAGATCATCCGGGCATTGAAGATCGAGGGCGGCTGCAACGTGCAGTTCGCCGTGAACCCGGCGACGAGGGAGTACCGGGTCATCGAGGTCAATCCTCGAGTATCAAGGTCGTCAGCGCTGGCATCGAAGGCGACCGGGTACTCCATCGCCAGGGTAGCAGCGAAGATCGCGGTCGGCAAGACCCTGGACGAGATTCCGAACAAGATCACCGGCAAGACCTTCGCCGCGTTCGAGCCGACGCTGGACTACGTGGTCATGAAGATACCGCGCTGGCCCTTCGACAAGTTCCGCACCGTCGACAAGCGCATCGGCACCCAGATGAAGTCGACCGGGGAGGTCATGGCCATCGGCCGGACGGTGGAGGAATCGATCATGAAGGCCATCCGGTCGCTCGAGATCGACAAGATCGACCTGGAGCCGGAACGGTGGACCGACGAGGAGCTCAGGGAGGAGCTGGTCCACGCCACCGACAAGCGCCTCTTCGCCATCGCCGAGGCGTTCAGGCGGGGGATGGGCGTCGAAGAGCTGGCGAACCTGACCAAATGGGATTCCTTCTTCCTGATCAAGATCGAGAACCTGGTGGACATGGAGCACACCCTCCGGGAGACCGACGCGCTGGAGATGAAGCTCCTGCTCAAGGCCAAGCGCATGGGCTTTCCGGACGAGAGCATCGCTGGCCTGATCAAGGTGCCGGAGAAGCACATGCGCGATACGAGGAAGATAGCTGGCATCCTGCCGACCTACAAGATGGTCGACACCTGCGCCGCGGAGTTCGAGGCCGCCACTCCATACTTCTATTCCACATACGAGATCGTCTGCGAAGCCAAGCCCTCCGACCGCCGAAAGATTGTAATCGTCGGAGCGGGCCCGATACGCATCGGCCAAGGGATCGAGTTCGACTACTGCTGCGTCCACGGCGTCATGGCCTGCCGGGAGGAGGGCGCCGATGCCATAGTCATCAACAACAATCCAGAGACGGTATCGACAGACTTCGACATCTCCGACCGGCTGTACTTCGAGCCGCTGACGCTCGAGGACGTTCTCAACGTGATAGAGCGCGAGGACGCGGACGGCGTCATCGTGCAATACGGAGGACAGAC
>JACXTO010000178.1 GCA_016919565.1 Methanomassiliicoccaceae archaeon
CGCTTCGACCGAGAGCGGTGATGCATGCGATGGACGAATATTACTCCCAGTACCCGGCCTGCGGGGGTAGGAGCGTTCACCGCATGGCCACGACCGTGTCGATCAAGGTGGAGGAGGCAAGAGAGAGGATCGGAGAATTCCTTGGGGCGCCTCCTTCAGAGGGCATCGTATTCACCAAGAACTGCACCGAGGCGATCAACCTGGTGGCCAAGGGGATAGACCTCAAGCGGGGCGATGTGGTGATCACTTCGGACGTCGAGCACAACAGCAACCACATCCCCTGGATGCAGGTACAGAAGGCAAAGGGGATCAGACGTCGCTTTCTTTCCACGCCTCCTTCGGGAGAGTTCGATATCGAGGCGTTCAAGTCCCTGGTCACCAAGGATGTTCGCGTCGTGAGCTTGGCGCACACCAACAACGTGACCGGGGTGAGCATCCCGGCGAAGGAGGTCGTCGAGATCGCCCACGATAAGGGTGCGATCTGCATGCTCGATGGGGCGCAAGCGGCGCCGCATCAGAGGGTCGACCTCAAACAGCTGGATGTGGACCTTTACCCCATCTCCTTGCATAAGATGCTCGGACCGTCGGGGGTCGGCGCGCTCTACGGCAAGAACGAGATCCTGAAGAAGATGGAACCTCTGGTGGCCGGAGGCGGCGCTATCAGCCTTGCGGACCTTGAGCATGCGGAATTCCTTCCATCGCCAGAGCGTTTCGAGGGCGGCCTGCTGAACTATGCGGGAGTGATAGGGAGCAAGGCCGCGTTGGATTACCTGGACAAAGTGGGAATGGAACGAGTGGCGGAGCAGGTCCGAACGATCAACACCCTGGCGACGAAGGGCCTCGCAGGCATCGACAAGGTCGAGATATTGGCGCCTGCGGACCCAGCCAAGCGGGGCAGCATCCTTCCCTTTAACATTAGAGGTATGAGCTCCCACGACGTGGCGATGATCCTGGACGAAGTGGCTTTGGTGATGATCCGCTCTGGCATGCACTGCGCCCATCCTTACTTCCAATCGAGGAAGATAGAGGGTTGCGCCCGGGCGAGCTTCTACTTCTACAACACCGTCGAAGAGGTGGACAGGTTCGTGCTGGCCGTGGAGAAGGTGGCGTCGACGTTCTCGATGTAGATCATCGTTCTGAGAGCTCCATCGTCATTGCGCCGTTCTATAACCATAATATCGTCTTTGGTCACATCGATTAAGGCCGTCTCCGATCGGTCTTCGCCGAGCATCTTTATCGTTGCATCATCCGACAGATCCGCTGAGAAGGTCTTACCTCCCGACAGAAGGAACAGGGAGCCATTTCCTATTCGGAGGACCGATTCAGAGCTAAGATATTCCCTCATGTCCAATCGGCTCTCGAGTTCACCACCGAACGATCCGATTTGGCGCAGGATGCCGGTGATCTTCTGCATGGAGTCATTTGCCTCCTCCGTTTCCTGATCCAAATAGTAAGAAGATATCAGCGAGCCGGAAGCGATCAATACCGCCAGGCCGAACACCATCAGGGCCGCCTTGGACAAAATGAGCTCAAGCATTGCAGACCACTTCCACCCGCACCAGTATCTCGTCATTCTCGATGAGGCAACTGAGCTTAAGCCTCATGCAATCCGGGCCGATCTCAAGTCGCACCGAGCCGTCGCTGATCAGGTGAACGACCGGGTCGGAAAGGAAGACCTGGTCGGACACCTCGCCATCGACGATGACGTCCAATCTGCTAGACAGCACTGATCCGATCGGTCCGCAGAGCCTTAGCTTCAAGGATTGGGTCTGCTGGCCTTCCGGCCAATCGAGCTCCACCAACCGCACGTTCCCTTCGCCGCTAGCATAGATGGATGAGGCGGCCGATGCTATCTCATCGGCCATCCGCATCCCGGCCCGCACCTGCGCCTGCTCCTGGAATCCTTGGAGAGACCCCAATGCTACTGGCAGGCTAAGGGATATCAGCAGGGTAACGATCATCAATCGGAGTGGCAATCCCTCGATCCCTTTCCGATCGCTCAGTCGCATCGGCTCACTCGCAGATGACCGGGATGCTGGTCGTTCCGGAATAGGCCATGCCGCTCTTAGCCACCGTCACCGTGATGAGCCCCATCCCCCTGCCGGTCCGCTGAGCGCTGAGATCACTGAACGATGCTTGTCCCTTGGAATCCGTGATAGCGTGAGGCATGTGCCCGGACTCGCTGATGCTTGAACCATCCAGAGATACAGAGGCGCCGACAACCGCATTGCCGTCCTGGTCCGAGACGGTGATTATTATCTGAATGTTGTCTGAGAAATATATCCCGTCCCCGTTCTCGTCGCTCAATACGATCTCGGATGGATTCGCAATCACCGAGGTGATGCTCTGGGGCGCGCTCAATCCGCCCATCCACCCGATGATCACGGCGGAGCCAATACCAGCGACCATCACCATGATCATCAGTTGCAAAGGCAGGCCTTCGATTCCACCGTTCCTGTCTTTTCTGATATTCTTCCACCACGCGTTCATTGTCATCGCAGGTGATTTCTACCTCGGGACGATTATGGGAAACGCGTACAGGTAACCTAACCGCCATGCGCAATCGTGATATATTGGTCGAAGCCACTAGCTAGTACCAAAAGGTTAAGAACCAGGGCTTTCATACCGAGTGAAACCTTACCATGACACGCTATGTCAAACTGAGGGGAGTCAGTGTTCAACAAAGTATTGATCGCTAACAGAGGGGAAATCGCCATCCGGATAATGCGCACCTGCAAGCGCCTCAATGTCCCGACAGTGGCCATCTACACTCCGAACGATCAGCACTGCAAGCACGTCGCCTTCGCGGACAAGGCGGTCGAATTCCATTCCGACAAGAACATGATCGGCTATCTGGACATGGACGCCATCCTCGATGTCGCCGACCGGATGAAGGTGGACGCGATCCACCCTGGTTACGGCTTCCTATCGGAGAAGGCGGAGTTCTCCCGGAAGTGCGAGGAGGAAGGGATCACATACATCGGTCCTGGATACAAGGCGATGTCGCTCCTCGGCAGCAAGCTCGACGCACGGGCGTTCATGGAGGAGCAAGGTATCCACACCACACCTGGAACGCTGAGCCCGCTGAAGGACGCCGAGGAGGCCAAGAGGGAGGCGGGCCGAATCGGCTACCCGATAATGCTCAAGGCGGCCGGCGGCGGTGGTGGCAGGGGCATGCGCGTCGTCGAATCGGAGGCGGAGATCGAACAGGCGTTCGAGTCCGCGCAGGCCGAGGCCGACAAGGCGTTCAAGGACCCGAAGATCTTCATGGAGCGGAGGGTGCTCAAGCCCCACCACATCGAGTTCCAGATGGTCGGGGACAGCAAAGGACGAGGATACTGCCTGGGCGAGCGCGAGTGCTCGGTGCAGCGCCGGAACCAGAAGCTGATCGAGGAGACGCCCTCGCCCTCCGTGACGGACGAGATGCGCAACGAGCTGTTCCCGAAGGTCGCTGCCGCGCTTGAGAAATCTGGCTACGAGAGCCTCTGCACCTTCGAGTTCCTGATGAGCGATGCGGGCGAACTGTTCTTCATGGAGGCCAACACCCGCATCCAGGTGGAGCACCCGGTGACGGAGATGGTGACCGGCCTGGACCTTGTCGAGATCCAGCTCAATATCGCTGCCGACAAGAAGGTCTCTGATAAGCTGCTGAACGCCAAGCCGAGCGGGGCGGCAATAGAGTTCAGGGTGAACGCCGAGAACCCGTTCAATAACTTCTTCCCCGCCCCTGGACGGATCGAGAAGTACATAGA
>JACXTO010000024.1 GCA_016919565.1 Methanomassiliicoccaceae archaeon
CTGAAGGACCAATGGGCGATGTCCCCGTGCTTGAAGTACGGCGTGACGGTCGTCACCCCTCCCACCTCGCGCCACCAGAGGCGCATCTCCGATTCGTCCGCCCAATCCATTATGCTCTTCGCCGCATCCAGTTCTTGCGGGGTGCGGGCCTCGAGCTGCTTGAAGAAGATGAACCTCATCGACCGGTCGTCCTTCTCCGGCAGGCTCGCCCCGGCGGAGAGCACGTCCGGCACCGATGCTGGGCGCTGATCGACCATATCCTCCGGGTCGCGATGCTTTGCAGCGGCCTTCATGGGCGACAACGGCGCCGCGGTCAAGGGCTTCTCGTCGCTCTTCTTCGTTTTCGAAAGGTCACCGATCCGCCGCTCCAAGCGCGCGATCTCCCCTTGGCGGTCGCGCCACCAGTTGCGCGACCAGACGCGCTCTATGGTCCAGCCGCGGTCCTCAAGGAACTTCTGCCTGCCCACGTCCCTCTCCCTGGCGGACCTGGCGGAATGGAACGTCGCGCCATCGCATTCGATGCCGATGACGTAGCGAGAGTCGTCCTTCGGGTCCACCACGGCCAGGTCGATGCGGTAGCTACTGAGGCCGACCTGCCGATCCACCTTGTGCCCGAGCGCCTCCAAGGCCTGCCGGACCTGCATCTCCAGCGGCATGTCGAACTCCGCGATCGTCTCTTTGGCCGGGACGTTCGCGACCGCGGCGTCGAGCTTCGTCAGCAGCTGCGTCACCTCCTCGGGGCGCATCTCCGCCACCGCCTTGGCGTAGAGGAGATAGTCCTTCAGCCTAAGCGGCCCGGCGTTCTTGGCACCCTCGACCGGCAGCTGCCTTGGATCGAACGAGGCCACCATGATCACTCGCTCCTTGGCGCGGGTGACGGCGACGTTCAAGCGGTTCTCGCCGCCCTCCTGGTTCAGCGAGCCGAACTGCACCCGGAACTTGCCTTGGCTGTCCGGAGCGTATCCGACAGAGAAGATGATCACGTCCCGCTCGTCCCCCTGGACGTTCTCGATGTTCTTGACGAACGGCCTTTCGTCGAGGCTCACCTCCGCCCTGCTCGCCAAGGAGAATAGCCGGTCGAAATCATCGTTGGACGCTCTCCTCGATTCGATGCGGTCGTCGACCAGGTCCCGCTGCGGCTCGTTGAAGGTGATCACACCGATGGAGGGCGTCTTGCCGCGCAGCTCTCCCTCGCTCAGCAGCCAATGCATCACGTCCACGACCTTCTCCGCCTCGGCGGAGTTGGTCCGCATCTCCCATACGCCGTCGCATCGGATGAAGTCGATAGGGGGAAGCTCGAACGTCCTCTGCACGTTGGCGGCGATCTGCAGGTTGCCGTCGTAGAAGGCGTGGTTCGAGAAATCGATCAGCTGCTGGTAGCGAGAACGATAATGCCAGCTGAGGTATCGGGGGCTGAGGACGCGCATCGAGAGAACGAGCAGGCTCTCTGCCTCCGTGACCTCGTCCGTCTCCTCGTCCTCTTCCTTGGATTGGAACAGGTCGAAGGGGCGAAGCTGCTTCTCGTCACCGGCGATGAGCGCCCTCTTGCTGCGATAGAGCGAGGGGAGCGCCCGCTCCACCGCCAATTGGCTCGACTCGTCGAAGATGACCATGTCGAACATGCCCCGCTCCAAAGGGAATACCTCAGAGGCAGCCTCCGGTGAGGCAAGCCAGCAGGGCGCAATCGTCATCATCTGGAACGGATATTCCTCCATCAATTTGCGCACCGGCTTGACGCGCCGCTTCTTGCTGAACTCGCTCAGCAATCTGTTCCAATCGGTCTCCGCCCGCCGGTTGGGGTGGTGCTCTCCCGGCGGCAGTTGCGGTCGCCTTGCCGAATCCATCAGCTGATTTGCCAAGCGACGCTTGAAGAGCTCGCGCCGCTTCTCCAGAAGGGCGGCGAGCCTGGATTTCAGCTCCAGGTAGCGTGTGAACGGGTCCCCGGCCAACTGCCGGTTCTGATGCTCTATGCTTGAGATCCAGCGCGTAATGACCTCCTGCTCGACGATCCTCGCCCACGAGCCCTCGTCCGCCGCCAGACGCGAGGCGCAAAGCTCGAAGACCTCCTGACCGGACGAGTCCAATGAAGCAACGAGCTTGTCGTACTCCTGGACCTTGTCGAACTCCGTCATGGCGTTCCTCGCCGCTTCGAGCCGCGCTCTCAGATTCGCCGAATCTCTCTCTGCCTTGCGGAACTCGTCGATCCCTTCCTGCCGCAGCCATCTCTGCAATTCCTGCAAAGCGCGCAGCAATGCCAGCCCCGCGGTCAGCGACTCTCTCATCCGCGCCGTGTCCTGCACTCGGGGGTCGCCCTGGAATCGGGAGCGTATCTGGTTGTAGGTGCCGTTCGCCCTCCACCAGCGGGGGTTGATGAACCTGAGGCCCCGGTTGCGCAGCGCTTCGTAATCGGCCAATCGTCTCAGGGCGTCCTCCTGCTCAGCTAGATTATTCAGGGTGAGCGCCACGGGAGACGCGGCGTCGGTCATCCTCGCCAGCGATATGTCGATGTCGAATTTCGCGTTCGGGTCCATGGCCGCGAACGAGCGTCTCAGCGCCAGCGGAGAATCGGAGGTGTCGTACTTCCAATGTCCGATCTGCAGCTCTGGCAAATCCCGAATGATGGAAGCCAAGGAAGACCGGGAGAGCCGGTTCGGAACCGTCCCCATCTCCACCTTCGGCACGTAGCCCGGAAGCGCGGCGGTGTACAACTCTTGTAATCTCGCGCCTCCGAAATACTCGGCCCACATCGGCTTCACGATGGAGTTGAGCTCTGCGACCGTGCGGTCGATCGCGTCGGTCGTCTCCGCGAACTCCCGGTCCAACCTGGAATCCACGCCCGGAGCGTCGCCGCTCATCCTCTTCGTCAATATGGAGTAAGTGCCCGGCCGGTCGGCGCGGGCATCGTGCAACAGGACGACAGAATCATGGAGCCCCGCACGGCCGAGGCGCTGATGCACCACGTCGAGCGCTGCCCTCTTCTGGCAGACCACAAGCACCTTCTCCTTCCTTGCCAGAGCGCTCGTGATCAGGTTGACTATCACCTGCGACTTGCCGGTGCCGGGAGGTCCACGGACGACAACGCACTCCGCCCGCTGCGCCTCCACGATCACCGCGTCTTGGCTCGAGTCCGTTGGAAGAACAAGGTTCATCTCGCGGTCGGGGAGCGAATCGAGATCGATCGGGCCGGCCTGCTCCAGGCCCCTGCGAAGGAACGGGGTTTCGAGCAGATCATCGATGATGCCTTGGTCCGCTTCCCCGGCCTGGGCGCGATCTATCATCAGCTCGTAATCATGGAATATCGCCGTCGAGCCTTGAGGGAAAATGCCGACCGCGGCCGAGGGCTCGAGGTGCAGTTTGATCGAGCTCATCGTGGCGATCTCCTCTGCGGCGAGCGGCCTTAAGGCCTGGATCGTTGAAGGTGAGATCTCCCGGTCCAAAGGAAGTTCGCATCGCGACAGTTCCTCATTGAGTTTTTCGATGAGGTAGCTTGAGAGCCCCTCCCGAGGCGCTTGATCGAGGATGTC
>JACXTO010000179.1 GCA_016919565.1 Methanomassiliicoccaceae archaeon
CAGCCCGATCCCGGACGACGGCAGCTTCGAGTATTCCTCGGCCTTGTGAGGTATGCCCACATTGAGAAGGATCTTGGTTCCGGTGACGGGAACGGCCTGCACTGCCGCCACGCCGTGGCTCTCTTCCTTCTTTTGCTCGATCGCCCCTTCCATTACGATGCCCCTGGTTCCGTCCACGGTGATGACCATGCCTTGCTTGAGTAGCTTGGTAGCATCCCTCGTGCCCACGATGCAAGGCGTGCCGAGCTCCCTCGCGACGATGGCCGCATGGCAGGTCATCCCGCCCTCGTCGGTTACGATCGCCGCCGCGCGGGTCATCGCCGGGACCATGTCAGGTGAGGTCATGACCGTCACCAGGATGTCGTCCTTCAGGATGAGGTCCAAGCTATCGTTCTCCCCCAAGAGCTTGACCTTTCCTGAGGCCACGCCGGGGCTGGCCGCCAGACCTTTCAGCAATGTCTTCTGTGAATGTGCCTGTTCAGCTGGGGATTCTTTGCCTTTCACGCCGTTCACCTTTCCCTTTCCGTTCGATTTCAGGGTCGTCACCGGCCTCGCCTGGACGACAAAGAACTCGTTATCCTCCAAGCACCACTCGATATCCATGGGCTTGTTGTAATGAAGCTCGATCTGATTGCCGACGTCGGCGATCTCCAATATCTGGTCGTCGGTCATCTTCTGCGCCTCCATCAGGCTCTCCGCGACCTCTTCCCTGACGGTATCGCCTTCCTTCCCCCTGACCAGCTTCCAGGCCTGTTTCGCGATGCGCTTGTTGATGATCTTGGTATGGAACTTGTCGACCACGTAGGTGTCAGGAGTGACCTTGCCGCCGACGATGGCCTCTCCCAGACCGTATCCCGCCTCGACGATGATGTGCGGCA
Source organism: Methanomassiliicoccaceae archaeon (assembly GCA_016919565.1). Classification (GTDB taxonomy): domain Archaea; phylum Thermoplasmatota; class Thermoplasmata; order Methanomassiliicoccales; family UBA472; genus FEN-33. Next base: position 879 of record JACXTO010000179.1, read on the forward strand.
GTTCGGAGTTCGGGTCCACCGTGAACATTATCCCGGCGACATCGGAGTTGACCATCCTCTGGACTACCACAGCAAGCTTAACCTTGGAGTGCTCGAAGCCTTTGGTGGTGCGGTAGGATATGGCCCGCGGGGTGAAAAGCGATGACCAGCACTTCTTGACCTTGTCGATGAGGTCGTTTGGCTCGTAAACGTTGAGGAAGGTGTCCTGCTGCCCGGCAAAGCTGGCGGTGGGAAGATCCTCGGCGGTGGCGCTCGATCTAACAGCCACCAAGCCGGTCTTCCTCTTGGACTCGAACAGGCCATGGAATTCCTTCAGGATCTCCATGCGCAGGTCCTCTGGCACGACCGCATCATCGAAAGCCTTGCGGATCTTCAGGCTCACATCCTGCAAGGAGACCTCAGAGGCGACGTCCACCTTCTCCAGATACGACGCGACACGCGACAGCAGGTCGTTCTTCTCCATGAAATAATCGTAGGAAGCGGTCGTCAGCACGAATCCGCCCGGGACCTTGAAACCGGCCGCGGTCAGCTCACCGAGATTTGCGGCCTTACCACCTGCGATAGGAATGTCGTTGACACCCAGTTCTGCGATACTCATGATCCTCTTCATTAGCTCACCTGAACGCTGAAGGGGTTTAGCTCGCAGGGATCGCGCTTGTCGCATCCCGTTGGCAAGTAATCCGTTTAGGTCGAATAAACTCATGGGTAATAACCTTATTGGAGTAGATGCCGCTCCGAGAGGCAGTCATCCAGCATTGGATTGCAATTGAATTCCAATCCGCTGTTAGATCCCTAGCAATCGATTCTCAAATCAGGCTTTTTGATTCCAATCGGACACACTTTTTCTTCGGCGAGCAACGCCGTGGAACTTCATGTTTCACATGCTTCTGCGGGCGAAACGAGGCCAATGTCTTGCTCATTTGCGTATTGACATCTCAATTCTTGGGAAAATTACGAATGAGTTCTTGCAGATTATCTATCCTTTTCCTCATCCCTGAGGCGTTCCGGAATCGTATTTCATAATCCCCATTCGAATATCGAATGCAATTCTTCGAATATCGAAGAATAATCGTATGCAAGGTTCAAATACGTTAATGGATTTTAGGGAAATGGGATTAATGAGGTTTTTAACATGACCACGGTTGAGATACGATGGCATGGTCGTGGCGGACAAGGCGTAGTCACCGCAAACGAGATCCTTGCCGCCGCCGCTTTGAGCGAGGGGAAGTACATCAAGGCTTTCCCGGAGTTCGGCCCGGAGAGAATGGGTGCGCCCATCAGGGCGTTCGCCCGGATCTCGGACAAGGTCATCAACGTCCATAGCCAGGTGTATTATCCAGATTACGTGGTCGTGCTGGACAACACGCTCATCGCCAGTCCGTCCATAAAGGAAGGGCTGAAGCCGAATGGCAAGATCATCGCCAATTTCCCGGATGGGAAGGAAAAGCTCAAAGCCTTGATCGGCAGGGGTTATGATGTGCACGCCGTGAACGCGACGAAGATATCCGCCGAGGAGATCGGCAGACCGATGGCTAACACCGCGATGGTCGGTGCCCTGGTACGAGTTTCGAACTTAGTCGACATTAAGACCGTGACCGCAGAGCTGGCGGCGAAGTTCGCTGGCAAGTTCTCACAATCGGTCATCGAGAAGAACATAAAATCGGTAGTGCGAGCGTATGAGGAGGTGGAATGATGGCCAACGAGAAGGCTTCAGAGCTTCCCGAGGGCGGAATGATACTTGAGCCAGGCAGCTCGCGGAAGTATCTCACCGGCGACTGGCGCTCCAAGAGGCCGGAGTGCGACGAGGAGAAGTGCACCAACTGCCTCATCTGCTGGATCTACTGCCCTGACAATTGCGTCATTGTGAAGGACGGCAAGAGGGTGGGTTTCAGACTTAGCCATTGCAAGGGCTGCGGCATTTGCGGGACCCAGTGCCCAGCAAAGGCGATCACCATGAAGGACGAGGTGGGTTAAATGAAGAAGATAGCGATGAATGGGGACCAGGCGGTCGCGCTGTCCTGGAAGCAGGTCGAGCCTGACGTCGTTGCCTCGTATCCGATCACGCCACAGACGATCATCGTGGAGATGTTCTCGGAGTACGTGGCAGATGGCCTGGTGAACACCGAGTACGTCACCGCCGAGTCGGAGCACAGCGCCATGAGCATATGCATCGGTGCCTCGGCATCGGGCGCCAGGACGGCGACGGCCACTGCCTCGGCCGGTCTGGCCTACATGTGGGAAGTGCTCTATGTGGCATCGGGCATGCGCCTCCCGATCGTTATGGTCGTTGCCAATAGGGCGCTGAGCGGGCCGATCAACATCCATTGCGACCACAGCGATGCCATGGGCGCGAGGGACTCTGGCTGGATACAGCTGTTCGGGGAGAACGTGCAAGAGGCCTACGACAACAGCATCATGGCCTTCAAAGTGGCGGAGCACATGGACGTGAGGATGCCGATGATGACCTGCCTGGACGGGTTCATCGTCACCCACTCCTTGGAGCGATTCGAGCCTTTGCCAGACGACGTCGTGAAGTCGTTCGTCGGGCCGTTCAAGTACCGGCGGTCGCTGCTGGACTTCAAGAACCCGATAACCATGGGTCCGTTCGACTGGACCGATTTCTATTTCGAGCACAAGTACCAGCAGGTGGAGGCGATGAAGCGCGTGACCCCGGTGGTCAACTCCGTCGCCAAGGAGTACGCCAAGGTGAGCGGCCGCGAGTACCAGATCATAGAGCCATACAAGCTCGATGACGCCGACTACGCAGTCCTGGCCATGGGGTCTACGGCCGGAACGCTGAAGGAGATAGTGGACGAGCTCCGGGCCGAAGGACAGAAGGTGGGATCGATCAAGCTGCGCCTGTTCCGGCCATTCCCTCACGCAGAGCTGGCCAAGATGGTCGAGGGACTTAAGGGCGTGGCGATCATGGACCGGGCGGTCAGCATCGGGGCGGAGGGACCGATATTCCCGGAGGCCCGCTCCGCGCTGTACGAGTCGAAGCAACGGCCCAGGATGACCAATTATATCTACGGCCTCGGTGGCAGGGACATCAGGCCAGAGGAGCTGAAGCACGTATTCAACCAGCTCATTCATAAAGAGGACGACACCGTGAACTACCTAGGGGTGAGGAAATGAGCGCCACCACGAACCTGAAAGTGCTCTCGCAGAGGGAGGACCGCTATGTGGAAGGCCACCGTCTCTGCGCTGGCTGCGCCGAACCGATAATCGCCAGGCAGATACTGATGGCCACTGAGAAGCCGGTGGTAGTGTCCAATGCCACAGGCTGCTTTGAGGTGTCATCGTCCATCTACCCGTTCACCTCGTGGAATATCCCCTGGATCCACAGCGCCTTCGAGAACGCCCCAGCGACCATCTCGGGCGTGGAGGCGGCATATCTGGCCCTGAAGAGGAAAGGCGTGATCAAGGAAGAGATGCGCTTCGTCACCTTCGGAGGCGACGGGGCGAGCTACGACATCGGCATCCAGTCGCTCTCCGGAGCGATCGAGAGAGGCCATCACTTCCTGTATGTCTGCCTGAACAACGAGGCCTACATGAACACTGGGATCCAAAGGTCGGGTGCGACCAGCAGGGGAGCGCAGACCACCACCTGTCCGGCGGGCACGTGCGTCCCCGGCAAGAAGGAGTTCCCCAAGGACCTGACCAAGATCATCATCGCCCACAACCTGCCCTATGCGGCGCAGGCGTCGCCCCACAACTACAAGGACCTCATCGAGAAGGCATCCAAGGGGCTGGAGGCGAACGGACCGTCGTTCATGAACGTCATCGCCCCATGCCCGCGCGGCTGGAGGTTCGAATCCGGCAAGACCATCGAGATGGCCAAGCTGGCGGTCGACACCTGCATATGGCCGTTGTACGAGTACGAGCTGGGCGAATGGAGGCTAACCGCCGACAGCAAGCGCATTGCCGAGGGCACGAAGAAGAAGCTGCCGATCTCGGATTGGCTCAAGTCGCAGGGTCGCTTCGGACATCTATCCAACGAAAAATGGGCCTATGTCGCCGAGGAGATCCAGGCCAACGTCGACACTCAGTGGAAAGAGCTGCTCCGATTGTGCAAGACCTGATGCGCGAGACGACCAAACCCCTTGCTCTCTATCTTATTTTCAGCGGCCCTAGGACTCCTCTTGCGAGGCGAGGAGCTCCTCCCAGAGCTTGATGGTCTCCAAGGCGTCCGATTCGTCGACGGTCTGGATCGCGAAGCCCGCATGCACTATGACATAATCCCCTGGCTTGACCTCGACCAAGGAGATATTGGTCTCCCGCCGCACGCCGCCGAAGTCGATGACGGCGTTGGTGCCGTTGATCGAAACGACCTTACCCGGGATGGCTAAGCACATTTGACTCCTTCAGGATGAGATCAGCTTGATGATGGCCTCGGCGGGTTGGCCGTCGGTCGCCTTCAATGCCTCGATCGCCTTCTCGCGGCTCGCTCCGGTCTGGGACATCACCAATTTGATGTCTTCCTCTGGTACGACGGATGGGATCGGCGCAGCCGATTTGGATGACGTGGGCGTCTGCGAGAGCGGGAGGATCTCGGTCTCGCCCGTTATCTGGTACGTCATCTGGCCTTGGGCTGTCATGATAGTGACCGAAGCGCCAGTGATGACGTATTGCTTGTTCTTGGTCCTGATGACCACGTCCTGCACGTCCTCGAGGTCCTCGGTCTCGATACCCAGCTTCCTCATGGCCTGCTTGACCTGACGAGGGTTCACACCGCGCATTCCTGGCATCATAATAGCATCAAAGAAAATATCCTTCGACTATTAAACCTTTGGAAAAGAAGGCAGTGCGAAAAGGAATACTGGAAAAGGTTTGATGTGGGGAACTGCTGCCAGGTGTCTATCAACTAGAGCACATTGAGGCAATGGTCGATCTCCCAGTCGGAAACCCAGGTCCGATACCCGTCCCATTCCTTGCCTTTGATGTGGATGTAATGGTTGAAGATGTGCTCGCCCAAGGTCTCCTTCATCAGCTTGCTCTGGGAGAACTTCTTGAGAGCATCCCCGAGGTTCTCTGGCAAAGATTCGATCTTGAGCTTCTTCCGCTCATCCTTGCTCATGTGATAGATGTCCTTCTCCACTGGCTTGGGAGGATACAGGTCCTTGTCCAAGCCATCAAGGCCCGAGGCCAGCATGACGGCGAACTGCAGATAGGGGTTGCCCGCCGGATCGGGGTTGCGCAGCTCCACCCGTGCGCGCCCGCCTCTGCCGGCCGGTACCCGGATCAGGGCGCTCCGGTTCATGTTGGCCCACGAGATGTAACAGGGCGCTTCGTAGCCAGGCACGAGGCGCTTGTAGGAGTTCACGTGAGAGGCCAGGACGGCGCAGTTGTCCTGCGCGTGGTTCAGCAGACCGCCCAAGAACTTCATGCAGGTCTCGGACAGCCCGAATTTGCCGTCCGGATCGTCGAAGGCATTCTCCCCGTCGATGGAAGCGAGGCTCTGATGGACGTGCATGCCGGACCCGTTGACGCCGAACATCGGCTTGGGCATGAAGGTCGCATACAGGCCATACTGGGCGGCGATGGTCTTCACGCCGAGCTTCAGCGTCATCATCCGGTCGGCCATCGTCAGCGCGTTCTGATAGCGCAGATCGACCTCCAGCTGGCCTGGGGCGACCTCGTGGTGCGATGCCTCCATATCGAAGTTCATGGCATCGAAGTTCAGCATGATGTCCTTGCGGACCATCTCCCCGGTGTCCAGGGGCATCAGGTCGAAGTACCCACCGCTGTCCGAGGGCTGGGGGATAGGCCTTCCCCGTTCGTCCATGTTGAAGAGGAAGAACTCGAACTCCGGGCCGACGTTGAACATGTATCCCTTGTCCTTGGCCTTCTCGATCATCTTCTCCAGGACCCAGCGGGGATCGCCCTTGAACCGGTTCCCCGAGTGGTCGGAGATGGTGCACATGAACCGAGCGGTCTTCATCGACCCGTTCGATGTCCAGGGGTAGATCTGGAACGATTCCAGTATGGGGTTGGCGCGCATGTCCGACTCCTCGATGGTGGCGTATCCGAGGATCGAGGAGCCATCGATGAAGACACCCTCTTCCATCGCCCTCTCCAGCTTGGTCGTCGGAGTCGTGACGCTCTTCACCATTCCGAGAATGTCAGAGAACTGCATCTCGATGAAATGGACACCTTCCTGTTTCACCTTGGCCAGTATGTCTTCCTTTGTCTCATCCGAGCTCTTGGCGGCTTTCATCAAGAAAGGCGATAAAACAAATTACATAATATATCTTTGCATAGGTGTTATCGCCATTAATTAGATATGTGTCTATTTATTGCCCGTATCGATAGCCAATTTGACTATCATTACGGCCTTCTGCACAGCATTTGCGCCCTCGTCGGGATCGGCCGCACCGCCCGAGGCAAAGTTCTTGCCCCCTCCGCCTTTCCCGCCGAATGGCTTCAACGCCTCGATGAGCACGTCCTTGCAGTCGATGGCAAGGTCCTTCGACGAGGCAACGATCAGCATCAGCCTGTCATCGGACGAGGACATCACGCAAACCGACCGGTCATTGGAAGCGAAATTGTTGGCGCAATCGACCAGTGACTTCTTGTCAATGCCCTGGTAGCTCCCTGAGTAGATCCGGACCCCTTCGTATTTCTCCGGTTCGAGGCTGGAAAGCATTTCCCTGCTGTACTTCCTTAGGGCCAGCTTCTTGCCATCCAGTTCGCCCTTGAGATTGTCGAGCGCCTTGACCAGGTCCTCCGGGTTGGCGCCGAGGCTCTCGGAAGCCTGCAGAGAAATGGAGGAGAGCTCCAGCGCGCGTTCCATGGCCCCCCTGCCTGTCAGGAACTCGATCTCATGGTCCCCAGCTGGCCTGGCGGATGACCATTTCGTGATCAGCAATGCCTTCAATTCCCTGGTGTTCTGGACGTGCACCCCGGCGCAGGCCGCCTTGTCGATGTCGCCGATGTTGATGATCCTTATCTTCTCTCCATGGATCCTCTCCACTTTGACCCGGACCTCATTGATGACGGGACTGTCCTTCGACACCCATACCTCGCTTCTGGGTAGCTGAGATGCGATCGCCGCATTGGCCTCAGATTGCGCCAAAGCCAGAAGCGCCCAG
>JACXTO010000180.1 GCA_016919565.1 Methanomassiliicoccaceae archaeon
CAGCTCGTCCCCCGTGACGATCTCCTCCGTGTTGCGCGCAATCAGCTGGTAACGGGCCTCAGAATCCATGGGAACCAGAGAAGCATGACCACTGAGTTATTAAAAAGCTTCTCAGCCCGAGCTGCTGGCACGACCGTTCATGGATATCCCTATTCCCCTCAGGCAGGGAGCCATTGCCTTGATTCATCGGCTTTGTCCCGACCTGACGGACGGTCCTTTAGTGAACGGGTTTTTCAGGAACCGAGGGTCCCCGTGGGGACTCGGGCCTCGTGAGAACGGACGCACTCTCCGTCAGCTCATTTTCGAGAACTTGCTCGAGCGAACGGAGGAATATCAGACAAACGTGCGAAGAAAGGGCGAGCGCCATTGCGGTTGCGTATGAAATCACTCGTTTTTGCCGTCAGCCAAACAGGTTCTCCGAACGTAGCCATCCATACTCGATTTTGGGTGCATTTTTATAGTAATGAACTATTTCACGAATCCATCAAGGAGCCATGCCGTGAAGCCCGTGAATGATGCTTTCGATTATGCAGGTAGCAAGGGACGCAGCCTGCAGACCGCAATCCTCAACCGGACCATCGAAGAGGCTCAATCACAAATTCCGTCTCGCTTCGCGGGGCAAAAAAGAAGCGGAACGGATTCTCCGATGCTTTTCGCAGAAGGCTTAAATCCCCAAATGAGAGGGATAGCAGGAAGTGGCTGAAATGACCGAATTGACTGGCTCCGTGATGGTTGTCGGCGGAGGCATCTCCGGCGTCCAGACCGCGTTGGATCTGGCGGATTCCGGGTTCAAGGTCTATCTCATCGAGCGGAGGCCAAGCCTGGGAGGGGTCATGTCCCAGTTGGACAAGACATTCCCGACCAACGACTGCTCGATGTGCATCCTCTCGCCTAAACTCGTCGAGGCTGCCAGGAACCCCATGATCACGATAATGACGCTATCCGAGGTCGTCGGGGTCGAAGGCGTTGCCCCGAACTTCGAGGTGATGGTGAAGCGGCATCCCCGATACGTGAGGGAGGACCGCTGTGTTGGCTGCGGTCTGTGCGCCGAGAAGTGCCCTTCAAAGACCGGCAACGAGTTCGATGTCGGGTTGATGCAGCGCAAGGCCATCTACGTACCATACGCCCAGGCCGTCCCGATGAAGTACTCCATCGATGCGGAGAGATGCCTGTTCTTGACAAAGGGACGCTGCGGCAACTGCCAGAAGGTCTGCCCGGCGGATGCGGTCGATTATGAAATGAAGGAGATCGTCGAAAAGGTCCGAGTTGGCGCGATCGTCCTCGCCCCAGGGTTCGAGGTCTTCGACGCCAGACTGAAGAAGGAGTACGGCTACGGCGAGTTCAAGAACGTGCTCACCTCTCTGGAGTTCGAGAGGGTACTGTCAGCCACTGGCCCGTACCAAGGTCATGTTGTCCGGCCTTCGGACCAGCGCACCCCGGTTAAGGTGGCGTTCCTTTCCTGCGTCGGATCCAGGGACGAGAAGGTGGGTAACAATTACTGTTCCTCCGTCTGCTGCATGTATGGTTTGAAGCAGGCCATCATCGCTGGCGAGCATACGTCTGGCCTGAAGCCGACCATGTTCTTCATGGACGTGAGGGCCTTCGGCAAGGAGTTCGAGGATTACCGAGCACGCGCCGAGAGCGAGTACGGCATCAAGATACACCGCGGCACCAGGGTCGCCTCGGTCGAGGAGGATCCCGAGACCAAGAACCTTCTGGTGCGTTACAGCAATGGCGTCGAGAGCAACGCCGAGGAGTTCGACATGGTCGTCCTCTCGGTCGGCTTCGAGTCACCTGCTAGCGCCCATCAGCTTTCTCAAGCGCTCGATTTCAAGTTGAACAACTACGGTTTCGCGGAGACGTCGACGTTCAAGCCACTGGAGACGACCCGAGATGGCATCTATGTCACCGGCGCCTTCAGCGCGCCCAAGGACATTCCGCAATCGGTGGCGGAGGCAAGCGGGGCCGCATCAAAGGCTGGTGGACAGGTGTACCAAAACCGCGTCCACTATGTGAAGGCAGAAGTGCCAGAGATCCCCGTGGAGGGTCTTGAACCGAGGGTAGGCGTGTTCGTATGCGACTGCGGCATCAACATCCTCGGAACGGTCGACGTCCCGAAGGTGGGGGAATACGCGAAGACCCTTCCCAACGTCGTTCATTCGGAGGAAGGCAAGTACACCTGCTCCGCTGATTTCCAGGAAAGGATAAAGCAGAGGATCAAGGAGCTCAAGTTGAACCGAGTGGTCGTGGCGTCATGCACCCCCCGAACCCACGAGGCGCTCTTCCAGAGCACGATCGAGGAGGCGGGCCTGAACCCGTACCTGTTCGAGATGACCAACATCCGGGACCAGTGCTCGTGGGTGCACATGCATGAGCCGGAGAAGGCGACCGAGAAATCGATCGACCTGGTGCGAATGGCCGTCGCGAAATCCCGCCTGCTCGAGCCGCTCAGGAAATCGAAGCAGCCGGTCCGGCACTCCAGCATCATCATCGGAGGTGGACTGGCAGGAATGACGGCGGCGCTAGATATCGCCGCGCAGGGCTTTCCCGTGCATATCATCGAGCGCGAGGCCGAACTGGGCGGCAACATGAGGCACATCCACAGCGAGGAGGGCGGCGTGATGCCGTCACAATACCTCAACGCCATTGTCTCCCGCGTCAGCGAGAACGACAAGATCACCGTGCACCTGAACGACTCCGTGGCAGAGGTGAGGGGGTTCGTCGGTGCATTCAAGGTCAAGACGGCCAAGGGCGAGGAGATCGATACCGGCGCGATCGTGGTGGCGGTCGGCGCTCAGCAGTACAAGCCAAAGGAGTACCTTTACGGACAGGACCCGAAGGTCGTGACGCAGTGGGACCTGGAGGAGAAGTTGCTCAAGGGACCGCTCGACGCGAAGAGCGTGGTCATGATCCAATGCGTCGGTTCAAGGAACGAAGAGGCGCCATATTGCAGTCGAGTCTGCTGCACTGAGGCCGTGAAGAACGCTATCCAGATCAAGAGGGCATCCCCATCCACCGACGTCTACGTCCTGCACAAGGACATCCGAACCTACGGCTTTCGCGAAGACCATTACAAGCTGGCCGGAGAGCTGGGCGTAAAGTTCATCCGCTTCGATGAGAACGCGGACCCGAAGGTCGAGAGGCAGGACGCTGGCCTCTCCGTTCTGGTCGATGACGTCATCCTCGGCGAGACCGTCATGCTTC
>JACXTO010000181.1 GCA_016919565.1 Methanomassiliicoccaceae archaeon
CCAAGGGCAAGGACAAGCTAGAGGAGATGATGCAGTGGTGCCTGGACCTGGGTATCAAGATCCTCACCGTCTATGCCTTCTCGACCGAGAACCTCAACCGCGACCCTGACGAGGTCGAGTACCTCATGAGCATGTTCGAGGAGAACTTCTACAAGCTGGGCGACGACAAGAGGCTCCACGACAATGGAATAAGGGTAACAATCCTAGGGCAGAGGGAGCTACTTCCGGAGAGGGTACAGAAGGCGATCACCTATGCCGAGGAGAAGACTGCCAACTATCACAATTACTTCTACAATATCGCCCTGGCATACGGCAGCCGACAAGAGATAGTCCAGGCGATCAAGGTGATCGCCCAGAAGATCAAGGATGGCGAGATGAATGTCGAGGACATCGATGAAACGACGTTCTCCAACCACCTCTACACGGCACCGTTCCCCGATCCTGACCTCATCCTACGAACGTCTGGGGAAGAGCGGATCAGCAACTTCCTATTATGGCAGATAGCCTACTCCGAATTGTACTTCACCGATATTTACTGGCCCGGATTCCGTAAGGTGGATTTCCTCCGCGCCATCCGCTCCTATCAGCTTAGGCAGCGTCGCTTCGGCAAATGAGGGACAGAATCAAAGCTCTTATAACGATAGCATATCCTCAACGCGCTGAAACGGAGAAGACGGATGGCAAGAGAAGACCTCATCCTCATCCACGCACCGAGCGTGTACGACTTCAGAAAGGAGTTCCTGTTCTACGGCCCAGTCAGCGACCTGGTCCCGTCCACGCCGGTCTTCGAGATGTATCCCTTCGGATTCATGACCATCGCTGCCCAGCTTCATAAGGACGGGTACCGGGTCCGCATCCTCAACCTCGCCAGCATGATGCTGAACGACAAGAAGCTGGACGTTGAAGCACTCCTTTCGAGGCTGCAGGCGGACGTGTTCGGCATCGACCTCCATTGGCTGCCGCACGCCCAAGGCTCGTTGGCGATCGCGGAGATCCTCAAGAGGCAACATCCCGATTCAAAGATCCTATTTGGTGGCTACTCCTCCACGTACTATCAGAAGGAGCTGATCCAGTATCCTCAGGTCGACCTGGTGATGCGCGGGGATTCCACCGAGGTCCCGGTCAGCGAGCTCATGGATGCGCTTCAGAACGGCCGAAGCCTCGAAAAGGTGCAGAACCTGACCTGGAAGGAGAAGGGCAAGGTCCAGGAGAACCCCATGTCCTTCATGCCGGAGGACCTCGACTATCTGGAGATCGATTATGGCTGGATCATCAAATCGGTCATCAGGCATCGCGACCTCGAAGGCGCAAAGCCCTTCAAGGACTGGGACCGCTACCCTCTGACCGTCGCATTCACCGTTCGGGGCTGCTACCAGCAATGTGCCGTTTGCGGCGGATCATGCTCGGCGATGAACGGATTCCTGCAGAAGAAGCGCGCGGCGTTCCGCAGCCCGGAGAAGGTCGCTCAGGACATCTACGACATCCAGACCTACCTGAAGGCGCCGACCTTCGTGGTCGGGGACATAAGACAGGGAGGGAAGGATTATGCGCAACGCCTTCTCGGCGAGGCGAAGAAGCTGGGGGTGGACAATCACCTGGTCCTAGAGCTCTTCACCCCGGCCAACGAAGAGCATTTCAAATTGATCTCCAGCTCGGTCCCGAGCTACTCCATCGAGTTCTCCCCGGACTCCCATAGTCAGGACGTTCGAAACGCATTGGGAAGGAGGTTCGACACCGCCTCCATGGAGAAGAGCGTCGAGCTTGCGCTCGAGAACGATTGCAGTCGTTTTGACGTGTTCTTCATGATCGGCCTTCCGAGGCAGGACAAGCAGAGCGCACTGGACAGCGCCCGATACTCGAAAAGATTGTATTCCCTGGTCGACAACGACCCCAAGCTCTTCGTCTTCACCTCGCCTTTGGCGCCGTTCTTGGACCCTGGCAGCTACGCTTTCGAGAACTCGGACGAGGTAGGCTATCGGCTATTCGCTCGGACGCTCGAGGAGCATCGGGCCAGGCTGACCAGCCCATCGTGGAAATATGTCCTCTCATACGAGACAAAATGGATGACCCGAGATGATATCGTCGACGCGTCCTATGACGCCGCGGATATCCTCAACCAGACCCGGTGTGAATGCGGTCTGATCGGTTCGGAGGAGCTGGCCGCACGAATCGAGCGCACCTCCATGGCGAGGAATATGATGCATGAGATCGACCTCGCCATCGCGATCAAGGATTCCAATAGACGGCAGGCAGCTTTCAACAAGTTGCGTCAGAAGGGCGAGGAGCTCATGGAATCAACCATCTGCCAGAAGAGGGACCTCGAATGGGATTCCTCAAGCATCTTCAAGAGCGTTCCCCGAGCGATGCTTGGGCTTGCTCGCTCGAAGCGCCGAAAGCGAATGAAGAAATAAAGAGCGCCTGCAATTCAGCTTGCTGCCAGATTCTTTACTTCCTTTGGCGCTCGATCATGCCCATCATGATCATGCATCCCAGCATCGTCCTTCGATCGAAATGGGGCGGCACCCGGCTGCAATCGACCTCCCAGGTATCCCCGATGATCTTGAATTGCTGGTTGATCCTCGCGACCTGTTGGCCGTAGAACTCCAATGAGACGTGCTCCGGCACCAGGCCACCCAGCGGCATGTATTTCCTGGCGAGGCCCCTGCCCACGTCTTCGGCTATCCTGCCTATCTGCTGTCCGTTGGCATCAAGGATGAAGTACTCATCAGCGACGAACCCGGACATCAGGTATTTCCGCTTGATCTTCCCGACGCATGTGTTCGTCCTGGAATCGATGACGTCGAACGTCCCCCAGCCGTCGAATATCTGCGCCTGCATGATCTTGAAGGCCTCGTTGGTCATGCTCTCGTCGGTATAGATGCGGATATCCTCCTTGAGCCGGAGCATCTTCTGCTTCGTGTATCCAACTTTTCGCCCCTGCTGGTCGGTTATCCAGTATTGATTGGTAAGCGCCAGGACCTTCTTGTTTATCTTGTAGTAGTTCTCGAACCATAGGTTCGGGGGAGCACCTGTGTAAGGCACCTGCGGGGCGACTTGAGGGTCCCCCCCTAGGCGATTCCCGCAGCTGCCGCAAAAAGTCGTTCCTTCATTGGCTTGAAACCCACACCTTGGACAGATCATGTTCCTGACCCGGCCTAATATCGGATTCTAGAAGTTAAAGAGTCCCAAGCTAGAAACGGATCGCATGAAAGGATGAAAGGATGAAAGGGTTTGGGATCAGCCCTTGCGTCTCAGCAGGAAGAACGCCGCCGCGCCGACTGCCGCCATGGCACCGAGGACTGCGAGGATTCCGGTGATGCTCAGCACGCCCGCCAGAGGTGATGCGCTTGATAGGTCCA
>JACXTO010000182.1 GCA_016919565.1 Methanomassiliicoccaceae archaeon
GCCGGTCGGGCCAACACTTACTCCGGCAACACCGGTTCCGTGTCCGTGGTCGGGGCGGTCTCCCCACCAGGAGGCGACCTATCCGAGCCGGTCACCCAGGCGACCCTGCGCATCGTCAGGGTGTTCTGGGCCCTGGACTCCAAGCTCCGCGAGCGGAGGCACTTCCCGGCCATCAACTGGCTGACGTCCTATTCATTGTACACCGGAACGTTGGACAGCTGGTACCGGGCCAATGTGGCGCAGGATTTCCCCGAGCTCCGCAGCTGGGCCATGGAAATCTTGCAGAAGGAGGCGGAATTGCAGGAAGTCGTGCAACTGGTCGGATCGGACGCACTGCCCGAGGAGCAGAAGCTCACTCTGGAGGTGGCAAGGATGATCCGCGAGATCGTTCTGCAGCAAAATGCCTACCACCCGGTCGACACCTACAGCCCGATGACGCGCCAGTACACCGTCCTGAGGACGATCAAGCGCTTTGCAGACCTGTCCAAGAAGGCCGTGGAGAACGAGGTCCTGGTGGACGCGATCTCCAACATGCCATTGCGCACCAGGTTGGGCAAGTCCAAGTTCGAGGATAACGTGGACCAGGAGCTAGCGGACATCGGAAACGAGATGGAGAAGGCGTTCGACGCTTTGGGGGGGAAGTAAATGACCAGCAAGGAATACAGAACCATCTCCCAGATCGCTGGGCCGTTGGTGTTCGTTGAGAAGACCGAGCCAGTCGGCTACGGCGAGATCGCGATCGTCACCCTGCCCAACGGCGAGGAGCGCCGCGGTCAGGTGCTCGATTCATCGCACGACGTCGTCGTCATCCAGATGTTCGAAGGTACCTCGGGTATCGAGAGGGCCGCAGGCGCAAGGTTCACCGGCGAGACCCTGAAGATGCCGGTCTCCCAGGACATGCTCGGCCGCATCCTCTCCGGGTCTGGAGAGCCGCTGGACGGAGGCCCGAAGATCGTGCCTGACGACCGCCTCGACATCATCGGAGCGGCCATCAACCCCTGGGCCCGGGACAACCCGCGCGAGTTCATCCAGACCGGCATATCGACCATCGACGGGATGAACACCCTGGTCCGTGGTCAGAAGCTGCCGATCTTCTCTGGAAGCGGCCTGCCGCACAACGATATCGCTTTGCAGATCGCCCGCCAGGCCAAGGTCCTGGGCAAGAACGAGGAGTTCGCCGTGGTCTTCGGCGCCATGGGCATCACCAACGAAGAGGCGCAGTACTTCATGAAGGACTTCGAAAGGACCGGCGCCCTGAAGCGCGCTGTCGTCTTCATGAACCTGGCAGACGACCCGGCCATCGAGCGCATCATCACTCCGCGGTTGGCGCTGACCACCGCCGAGTACCTGGCCTACCAGCTGGGCATGAGTGTACTGGTGATTCTGACCGACATCACCAACTATTGCGAGGCATTGCGCCAGATCGGCGCGGCCCGTGAAGAGGTGCCCGGTCGTCGCGGCTATCCCGGATACATGTACACCGATCTCGCGACACTTTACGAGCGCGCCGGCCGTATCAAGGGGAAGACCGGCTCGATCACCCAGATCCCGATCCTATCCATGCCTGGGGACGACATAACTCACCCGATAGCCGACCTGACTGGTTACATCACCGAGGGGCAGATCGTCGCCAAGCGCGACCTGCACCGCGCGGGCATCTATCCTCCGATAGATGTCGGCTCCTCGCTCTCGAGGCTCATGGACTCCGGTATCGGTAAGGGAAGGACGCGCGAGGACCACAAGTCCGTGTCGGACCAGTGCTACGCCGCTTACGCAGAGGGCCGAGACCTGAGGGGTCTGGTGGCCATCGTCGGGAAGGACGCCCTTTCCGAAAGGGACCGCAAGTTCCTGGACTTCGCCGACCTGTTCGAGCGCCGCATCGTACGCCAAGGAAGGGAGGACGATCGCGACATCAACACCACCCTCGATCTCATGTGGGAGATCTTGGCCATGATCCCAGAGAACCAGCTCACCCGCATTGACCGCAAGTGGATCGAGAAGTACCACCCGGCCCACAAGAAACCCGTCGAGGCGAACTAAGAATGCCAAAAGCGGACATCAAGCCAACCCGGTCGGAGCTGATCGAGGTAAAGCGGAAGATCAAGCTGACCCAGGCAGGCTACAAGATCCTGAAGATGAAGAGGGACGGCCTGATCCTGGAGTTCTTCAAGATATTGGAGGAGGCCAAGGAGATCAGGGCCAAGGTCAACCAGGACAACGAAGCGGCCAAGCAGAAGATCGCGGTGGCGAAGGCGGTGGACGGGGTGATAGCAGTCAAGTCGTCCGCATTCGCCCTCAAGGTCCATCCGGAGATCCAGCTCCGCTCCAAGAACGTCATGGGGCTGGTCGTGCCTGAGATCGAATCGAGCAGCATCAAGACGCCGGCGGACCAGCGCGGCTACGGCGTCATCGGCACCTCCACCTACATCAACGAGGCGGCGAGGTCCTACGAGGCCTTGATGGAGACGATCATCGAGGCAGCGGAGATCGAGACGACGATGAAGCGGCTGCTGGACGAGATCGAGAAGACCAAGCGCCGGGTCAATGCTCTCGAGTACAAGGTCATTCCCGAGCTGCAGGAGGCGGAGGCGTTCATCCGTCTGCGGCTCGAGGAGATGGAGAGGGAGAACATCTTCCGCTTGAAGCGCATCAAACAGAAGACCGCCGCCCTGGCCAAATGAAGCTCGACGAGCTCTTCAACTTCGAGGATCC
>JACXTO010000183.1 GCA_016919565.1 Methanomassiliicoccaceae archaeon
CCTTCGATCTCGCCCTTCGAGTACTGGTCGAAGATCGTGCCCACGCCTATCATCCCAAAGTCCTGCAGCTCGGCTGCCCTCAAGGCTCCCATGCTGCTCGACCCATACACTTTGACGCCGCTCTTCAGCTTATCGATTATCTCGCGATGGCCTACCGCGGCCTCGCTCATGAAGACCCCATCGATGATCCCAATGACATCGACATCATCGTCAAGCGCCGGCAGGTCTCCGCGCTTCACCGGTGGCCTCAGGTCGGAGGCTAGAATCCTGTCGGCCTCGGACCTCGGGAGACTGGGGCCGAGGAAGACCACTGGCCTCAAGCCGCCCCCCTGCGTAATCTCGGCCCGGCGCGCTCCTCGTCCATGGCAAAGACCTCCAGTCCGGGGACGATCATCTTCACCACCGGGATGTTGAGCTCCTTTCGGGTCAGATCGACCGCCACGACGCGCTTGAAGCCATGCTTGACCAGGCGCGCCAGGATGACCTGCAGATCGTCGAATAGGTCCGCCGTGTCGAGGCTCTGGTACTCGGTCAATGGCACGGACCTCTGCGAATCGGCGAACCACATCTGGTTCAGTCGCTTGACCCTCTCGTATCCCATTTGGCGGGTGGCTTTCCCTCTGACAGTGTCCTCTCGAGCCCCATGTATCTGGGTCAATCTCGATTGCGCCACCTCCGTCAGCGCTCGGATCACAGTTATCTTCGGATTGAGATGGGTGCCCATTCCAAGGCTTAGCAGTGCTGGGTCCTGGAGACGGACGTCGTCGGCGGCGGCAGCGAACGTCGGAAGGCCGATGTCAGAGGTGAGGTCCTTCAGTCTGACCTCGATGCCGCTTGACGAGAACTTCTCCAGCATCATCTGCACCATGCGCTCGTCTTTCGGCGCTACCACGTCGCCGATCACCCTCCGCCTGCTCTCGCATATCGACCAAGCATCCCTCTCGATCAGTTCGCAAAGGCCGTGCACCACCGCCTCCTCCATGGTGTTCCCGGAGGCGAGGCCGTTGGTGTTTGTCCTGAAAAGAGCAAGGTCCTTCGGCGATGAGTACGGGTGGAAGGCCGCGCTGGCCGGAACCCATACGTCCTCGTTCTCGATGAGGTCCACCCCCTTGACCCAGGCGACGGGCTGCGACATGACGTGGATCGCGGTTCGCTGCGGCAGTATCAGGGACCTCGGGTCCAAGGCGTTATCGCTCGAGAGCATATCGTCGACCGATCGCCGGACCAAAGCGTCCTCGCGCCATTCTCCGCTGTAGCGCTCGAGGGCCTCCATTATCGCAGAGACACGTGCTTGGGTCACGGACGCGCCTTTGCCATTGTACACCGTTATCGCGCCCGACCTCGCATCGGGGCGGATGCTTGAGAAGACCGGGATGCCGACCCGGTCGAGCCCGGTAATGTCGGCGACCCTGGTTATGCCTGCCGTCTTGCACAGCGGCTCGATGCGTTTGTAAGTGGTGGCTGGGTCGACCGTCCTGTGCCCATCCTCCGTCCAGACCTTCGGCGCCGAACCGAGCTTCATCGGGTCCCCCAGCGCGGTTCAATAATTAAAGCTGACCGGAAATCGCCCCGATCGATTCGAAGCCGGAGAAATAAGAAAAAGAGGGGTAGATCCCCTCACTTGGCCCTCGATTTAGGGATCGGGCCTGCTCCCATCTTTTCCAATGCTATTACCATGTCGGGGATCCTGGCCATAGGAATGCCCACGAGCATTTCCTCCGGCTTGATGTCCGTCGATTTCCTGCAGCCGAAGCATCCCAGCGAGATGTTCACGTTTCCAGTAACCAGCGGGATGATGGTCGAATCGACGCAGCTCGCTTGCGCGGTCGCAATGTCCACCGTTACACGGCCGCCGACGCTGAAGGTGGTCGCCGCCGGTATGATCCAATACACCTGCTCGGGCGTTCCAGTTACGATGACCACGTCCGGCTTCAGCTTAGCCTTCGAGAGCGGGGATAACGCTATCGCCTGAATGCTTCCCTCGGGCAATGCGGTCCTCTGCTCGATCATCTTTGCCGCTGCCTGAGGCGTCTCGTAGAGCCCCAAGTTGTGGTGGAACTCCCCTGCCTTGACCTTCTCCGGGAGAGGGACTATTCCCAAGGCTGACGCGCCTACCGGGCAGGCCTCCTTCTCCGCGGTGACGACCAGCATCTCTCCCTTCCTGGCCCTCATTACCGATTGGCAATGCCTGACGGGCTTCTCGGGCTCGCTGTACCCCTCGGGCAGCTTCTCGCCCTTCTTGATAAGCGTCACCGCCACAGGTTCTGACTGCAATCCTAAGATATCAACGATCTTCTTCGACATCTCTGCGTAATCCATCGGATTCAACCCCTGTTTAACAATCTTGGCCGGGTTACTTAATGCTTGGGCTTCCTTCGTTCATCAATTCGGATGCGAGTGTGTTTCGAGCTCTGGCCGATGCGTTCGAATTGGGATTCGGTTGCCTCACGGATTCGCATGGTATCATCGAATAGCCCAAGGCAAATACCCGTCGAAGTCGAATGAATTGTAATAACGTCAGCAGGATTCTCAGAAGGAATGGCTGGAAGAGGACTTATAGGGCGCATCTGATTACGAGAACGGAATCGGATCGAGCAGCTATCGCGTTGCTGATCTCGAGGCGTTCGATATGATGGAGCTGTCGGGGACGAAATGGCCGCCGGTGCCTGGCGACTACGAGCTTGGGAATGAGGAGAGCTCGATCGCGATCCTCGTCGTTGGACGCGGCCAGGTCAGCATCCCGGCCGAATCGTTCGCTGTCAAGGGGACGCTCAAGACAGAGAATGTCGGGTTGGAGAAGGTGGTCGCGAACATCATCAGCAATCGCAACATCCGTTTCCTGATCGCCTGCGGGAAGGAGGAGTTTGGTCATTTCCCGGGTTCCGCCCTCATCGGCCTATGCAAGAACGGCGTGGACGAGCGAATGCGGATCAATTGCGAAAGGTCCGCGATACCTTATCTCTGCAACTTGAATCCGGAGGCGGTCGAGCGATTCCGAGGCCAAGTGGAATTGATTGACCTGATATATCCCAAGAGCGCAGACGAGATAATCGCTTACGATCCTATCTATAAATTCGATCAGGCTCGGACAGAAGGCCTGCTCAAGGCGATCGAGGACTGCAAGGCCAGGGACCCCGGGCCCTATCCGGGAGAGCTCATTTTCGTTCTCAATCAAGGATTGGTCCAGGAAGGGGGCAAGGTCGGTGCTCAGCTGAACAAGTTGGCCGATACCTTCGTGACCTCGATGCTGCAGATGCCCAGTGAGAAGCTGAGCACGAATGCCGATCTGGTCGTGATGTCAAACCGGTTCGGAGTGATCTACGATCCGGTCGATGGATCGGTCACCGTGACGCCATCGGTCGAATTCGCGGGAAGGCTGAAGGCCTATCTCAGGGGGGAAGGACAGGCATGATGAGGTTCCTCAACGAGCAGAAAGTATTCAGGATTTCGGGGATTGATTGGGGTGGACAGCCAGGCAAGCGGCGGACCGTTATGGTCGGCTCGATCGGCTATCCGCGCCACAGCATAGTCGAGGACCGGGCGGAGGGAAGGTGCAGACCTGGCGCGTTCGAGAAATGCCTTGAGGGGTTCAACGAGGCGGCGCGGGAGACCAATACCCCGACGGCGCTGATGCTTTTCGCGGAGACGCCCGATGCAATAAAAGCGTACTTGCAGAAGGCTGTCGATCTCACTCCAGTACCGCTCTTGATAGATTCGCCATCGGCCGAGGTGAGGCTGGCGGGTATCAAGCACGCGCATGAGATCGGGGCCGGCGATAGGGTGATCTACAATTCGATACACGCCGGGACGACCGTTGAGGAACTAGGCTTGCTGCAGGACTCGAAGGTGGAGAGCGCCGTGTTGCTGGCATTCAATCCGGCAGACATCGGCCTCAAAGGCAAGATCTATCTTCTGGAGGATGGAGGTCAGCTGCTCCCCTCCGGGATGATAGAGATGGCGAGGCGATATGGCATCAGCAAGCCTCTTCTGGACACCGCTGTGATGACTGTCGAGCAGATCGCCGGCTCAGCACTTCGGGCCATCACGATCGCCAAAGCGAAATGGGGGTTGCCCAGCGGATGCGCCATGCACAACGCCGTCGACTCTTACGTCCAGCGGGCGGGCCTGGGCGAGGACAAGTCGCTCTACCGCTACGTCGACGTCTCATCGGCGACGCTGCCGATCTCGGCGGGGGCGGATTTCGTCATGTACGGCCCGATAGAGTTCTCGCGGAGGATATTCCATGCCGGAGCGTTCGCGGACGAGATGATGAGCCAGGCAGTGATGGACCTTTAAGCGCTGGAATGCGGATCGGTTCATGACCGAATGAATCGCAGCAGACTAAATCAGTTCAATCTCGCTGCCCGCCGGCATGAGCTCGAATCCGACGAACCGGTCAGATATCATCTTTGTCGCCTCGAAGCCGCTGCAGTGCAGGGGAGCGATGCGATCGACGTTAAGGTTCTTCAGCATCTCCATGGTCTTGCGGATTCTGTCCTGGCTCGCCCCCATCATATGCAATCCGCCCATGACCATTTGGATCCTGCCGCCCGGGGTCTGCTTCTTCGCCTGCGTGACGATGTTCACTATTCCAGCGTGTGAGCAGCCCGAGATGATCACCAGTCCGCGCTTGGTCGTTACGTACACCGCTTGCTCGTCCTGGATGGTGTCCTCGAGCATGCGGCCTTCGTCCTCGCGAATGAAATTGAGCGTCTGCTCGAAATCGTTTGTGTGGGCGATCTCGCCTGACGTCCTGACGCCAGGAATGACCTCAACGCTCTGGGTCGACATGTTCAGCTTGGCCTTTGCCAATGCGTCGATGACCCTTTGCGGTGGGGAGATCTCGGTCTTGGTCTCTCCGGCGGTCGAATAGCGCTTCCCAACGAAGGTCCGTGGATGCGCGAAGACCGGCACGCCAGCATCTATCATTGGCACCAGACCGCCGACGTGGTCGTAATGGCCGTGCGAGATGACAACGGCGCTGAAATCCTTGGGCTCGAGCCCTACAAGTCGAAGGTTGTGAAGGAATACCTCTTCGGATGAACCTGTGTCGAAGAGCACCCGCTGCCCATTGTCCATCTCGATGATTATCGAGAGCCCCTGCTCCGCCATGAACTGCCTGTCTGGCCGGTTGAGCATCTTCACGAGACGCGTAGGCGGGGAAGCCGAGCCGCAGATGTTGTCGATCAGGGTTATTATCTTCACCTACGTAGCCTCCTTGGGCCTCTCCACTATCTTCATGCCGCTCAGGTGAAGGACCTTCTCCGTGCAGCTCTGCTCGCAGTTCTTGCATGCCGTCCCGAGGCAATACTCGGTTGCTATCCTGATCTGGAAACGGTCCTTGCCCAGCTTCTCGACCCGTAGGGCCCGTTCCGGGCATTCGCGCATGCACTTCCCGCAGCCGATGCATCCGGGGAACTCCGCAAACAGGAAAACCCCGACATGCTCAAGCGTCTTCAGCCCGCGGTCCCCGAGGAACGGTATGTCAGAAGAGACGATGCGCAAAGTCTCCTTAGGCCGCTTGATCGGCGGCAAAGGC
>JACXTO010000025.1 GCA_016919565.1 Methanomassiliicoccaceae archaeon
CAAGCTGGATGTTGGGAGGCTTGACAAGGAGCTCAAGGCGCGCGGCTTCGAAGTATCCCCTGGCTACGGCAAGCTGAAGGACACCACCTTCCGCATCGGGCACATGGGTGATCTGACCGTGAAGGACGTCAAGGACCTACTCGCCGTCATGGACGAGGTTCTGGAGGTCATGAAATGAAGGTTATCGTCACAGACGAGATGTCCAAGGAAGGCCTGGAGATACTCACCGAGGGCTCGAAACTGATTGTGGACGTCAGGCCGGGGATCCCCGCCGATGAATTGCTGAAGGTCATCGGCGACTACGATGCCATCATCATCCGGTCCGGCACCAAGGTAAACAAGGCCGTGATCGAGGCAGGCAAGAAGCTGAAGGTCATCGGACGCGCCGGTGTTGGCGTGGACAACGTGGATGTCGAGGCGGCAACGCGACATGGCATCCTCGTCATGAATACCCCAACCGGCAACACCGTCTCGGCGGCGGAGCACGCCATGGCCATGATGATGACGCTGGCCAGGAAGATCGTCTGGGCCGATGCGTCCCTGAAATCGGGAAAATGGGAGAGGGGCAAGTTCTCCGGCACCGAGCTCAACGGCAAGACCCTGGGCATCGTCGGCATCGGCCGGGTCGGCGGCGAGGTCGCCAAGAGGGCGAAGTCCTTCCAGATGAAGATGATAGGCTTCGACCCGTTCATGCCGCCAGAAGTGGCGGTGAAGCTCGGGGTGCGCTTACTACCATTGGACAAGATATTCGAGGAGGCGGACATCATCACGGTGCACGCGCCGCTGACGTCGACCACGCACCACCTGATCGGGAAGGAGCAGATCGAGAAGATGAAGCCCGGGATGATGATAATCAACTGCGCCCGTGGCGGGATAATAGACGAGGAGGCGCTCTACGAGGCGCTCAAGAGCAACCGTATCGCCGGGGCTGCCCTGGACGTCTTCGAGAACGAGCCGCCCAAGGGATCGAAGCTGATGGAGCTCAGCAACATCGTGGTCACGCCTCACCTTGGCGCATCGACGAAGGAAGCGCAGGAGAAGGTGTCGCTGGAGATGGCTGAGACCGTGAAGGACTTCCTGGTCGAGGGCAAGATCGCCAACGCGGTGAACGCCCCGATCGGCCGGGTGGACCCGAAGGTCATACCCTACATGCCTCTGGCGGAGATGCTGGCATCTTTCGCCTTCCAGCTGGTCGACGGCCCGGTGAAGCGCGTCGAGGTCGTGGTCAATGGGGAACTGGCGACAATGGACACGAAGACGCTCGCCATATCCGCCCTGATCGGCGTGCTGGAGAACATCATCGGTGAGGTCAACATCATCAACGCCGGAGCGATCGCCAAGGAGAAGGGCATCCAGATCGTGGAGACCAAGATCGAGGAGTCCAGCCGCTACGTCAACATGCTGACGGTCATCGTGCACTCGGACCTGGTCGAACGCCAGGTCCGGGGGACGGTCTTCCCGGTCGGCCAGATGCGCATCCTCGGAGTGGACGAGAACGACCTCGACATGCCGGTGGAGGGCAACATCCTGCTCACCTTGCACAACGACGTTCCTGGCATCATCGGGAAGGTCGGGACGATCCTGGGAGAGAAGCGGGTCAACATCGCCCGCATGGGCGTTGGCCGAGAGAGCCGCGGCGGGAAGGCGCTGATGCTGGTCTCCGTGGACCAGGTCATAAACAAAGACGTCCTCGAGGCGCTGATGTCCCAGAAGGACTTCAAGGAGGCCCGTTTCATAGACCTGGGCGCGATGAAGCTGAAGGAGTACATCGTGCCTTAGGCACGACTCCTAATTCTTTTTCCTTTCCAGCTTCTCCTTGACGCTCAGGACCTTCTGGGTCATGGCGTCGTCGCGTCCCTTTCTATCGTCTATCTCGATGCTCATCGACACCCGGTCGGAGAGCTCGAGCATGCGGTCGTGGCAGGACTTGATGACCTCCATGACCTCGGCGTACTCGCCCTCCAGTATCGTGGACATGGGCGTGAGCTGATAGCGCACCCCGCTCATCTCCACGATTGAAACACACTCCGCCACGAACGAACTCAGGCTCTCCCCTTCGCCTATGGGGACGATCTTGAACTGCGCGATCATGACTCCTCGCCTCCAGTTTCCATCCCGCACCTAATAATATTTTTCGAATGTCGCTAACAGCATACGACATGAAGCGATATCCAAGCTCACTGGTAACGACATTAACTAGACTTGATTATGTTACAAAAGTTTAAATAGTCTTTCCCGAATCGTTACCGTCTAATTAGTTCCCGGTTTCGAATTTCGTTATATGGGGGAGGTTAGTAAAATGATTTCAAAGGTCGCAAGTGATAAGGGCACCGATTTGATGCGAGCTAGTAAGGAGGTCGCCACACCGACCTCCGAACTTGGATATGAGAATGGACGAGCGAACACAGTTTATCTGTCTGAGAACGGAAAGGTCATGACCCTGACGGTCGACGACCTCACCCAGGCGATAAAGACCAGCATCGACAGCAGCGGGATGCCGGAGGAACAGGCGCGCATGATGGCGCAGCATGTCATGAACTTCTTTGGCTATTCCGAGCGGATAATCGATAACATCTTGGAACCGGAAGACCGGGACGCCTTCTATATGCTGGAGGACACCGGCATTTTGACCACCGAGCGCGAGGAGACCACCCTGTACGATGGGCGCGAGTGGAGGATCCATTATTGGCTTTTCAGGAAGGAAAGGATCTTCGAACTGATCTCTGGCAACGGGCGCGGCAACGGGCTCGCCAACGGCGACGACTCCGTCTACGACGAAGTGCCTGAGGACGTCTGGCAGCGGTCGACCTGATCGACCGACTTGAGAAAGAGAGCTGGCCAGTTTCGGCGCTCTCTCCACAAACCTATTCATCAAAAGACCGTTAGCGAAGCGGATGGAGTTCTTCCCTTATCGCCCGCGGGAGCATCAGACGGATTTCGTTGAAGCGGTAGACCGGGTCATGAGGAAAGGCGGGCACATCGTCCTGGAGAGCGGCACCGGGACGGGGAAGATCGTCTGCGCGCTGACGGCGGCGGTGCAGACGGCGCAGGCGCAGGGCAAGAAGGTGGTCTATCTCACCCGCACCAACTCGCAGCAGCGCCAGGTCATCCTGGAGCTTCGCCGTCTCAACGAGAAGAGGCAGGTCTTCGGCATGGGGTTGCAGGGAAGGCAGAGCACCTGCCCCCTTTTCAGGCGGGACCCGGACCTCAAGGAGGGGAGCTCCGAGGAGCTCTCCAAGCTCTGCGCCGAGAAGAAGAAGCGCACCGTGGCCGGCAAGGACGGCGGATGCCGTTTCTACGAAAGCGTCATGAGCACCAATTTCCAGGAGATCGAGGAGCATTGCCACAAGACCCTGCCGACGGTGGAGGAGTTCGTGGCATATTGCGACTCGAGGGACCTATGCGCCTACGAGCTCTCCAAGGAGCTGATGGAGAACGCCACGGTGGTGACGGCCCCGTACCCGTACATGTTCGTTCCCTTCGCCCGACGGGCTTTCCTGGATAATTTGAACGTTGCTGAGACGGACCTGATAGTGATAATCGACGAGGCGCATAACCTCCCGGATTACGCGCGGGACATACTGAGCGCCGACATGTCCAGGCGCTTCTTCTCACTGGTGCGGAAGGAGGCGGACGATTACGGCGACCCGGAGGTGCTGGAGGGGGTCAGCATCATGGACCTGGTCGACGAGCTCGAGAAGCTCCTGGCCGCAGCGCTGGAGGAATACCTGATCGACGACGACGGCCTGATACCCCCAGGGTTCTTGCAGGAGGGGCTGCTGCAGGCGTTCACCACCACCTCCCGAACGCTGAAGATCATGGCGAACGCGCTCATGACCCACGGCGAGATCATCCGCGAGTCGAAGAAGGAGCAGGGGCGACTGCCTCGTTCGTACATCCACTCCCTTGGGGCGCTGATAAACTTCTGGCTCAACCTCGATGAGGAGTACTACGTCCGCCTGGTCGTCGGCGGAGACAATCCCCGGTTCGAGGCGTACTGCCTCGACCCGTCCCTTGCATGCGCATTCTTCCACGACTGTCATGCCAGCCTGCACATGTCGGGCACCCTCGTCCCCCTCTACGAGTACCGCGACTCGATCGGCCTTCCCAAGGACGCGGTCATGCGCACCTTCCCCTCGCCCTTCCCCAATGCCAACCGTATGGTGCTCTACGTCGAGGACGTGACCACCAAGTTCGAGGAGATGGCGCTGGACGAGGAGATACTGGGGCGGATGGTCGAGCACACGATCTCATTGTGCAACGTCATCGACCGGAACACTGTGGTCTTCTTCCCCTCCTATTCGCTCATGGACCGCTTCCTGGGGGACGGGGCGGTCCGCCGCATCCACAAGCCGGTGCTGCTGGAGGAGAGGGGGATGCCGCAGGCGGAGCTGATGGACACCGTCTCACGGTTCAAGCAGGCCAGCGCCAAGGGCTCGGTGCTGTTCGCGGTGATGGGCGGCCGGATATCGGAGGGCATCGACTTCCCGGACAAGGAGCTGGAGATGGCCATCCTGGTCGGGATACCGTTCCCCAAGCCGACGGCGAAGCATCGGGCGCTGCTGCATTACTACGAGGTCAAGTTCGGCAAGGGGTGGGAGTACACGGTGAAGGTGCCAGCGGCCAGGAAGATGATGCAGGCAATAGGCCGTCTGATACGCACCGAGAACGATGTCGGCGCGGCGGTGATACTCGACAAGCGCGCCAAGCAGTTCGCCGACCGCATCGAGCTCAAGGAGTCGCAATCGGTCCCGAACGACGTGCTCAACTTCTTCAAGGCGCACGGGCGCTGAATATAGGAAAGATTATTATGCCCCGGTCGAAATCAGCGGCTGATGGACGTCCTCCTGCTGATCGCTTCCGGCCTTTGGGTCATGGTCCCCGCCCTGGTGGCCAATCCCGGCGCGGTCATCTTCGGTGGCGGTACGCCAGTCGATTTCAATAGGAAGTGGAAAGGGGAGCGGGTCCTGGGGGACGGGAAGACCTGGAGAGGGCTGATAGGCGGCATCTGCTTCGGGGTCCTGATCGGCTGCCTGCAGATCGCCGGCGAGACCAACTACGCCTATCTCCTGCCCGGTTTCATCGGGTTCGGGCCGATGCCGACGGCCTTGGGAGCGGTATTCACCCTTGCCATCGGCTCCCTGCTCGGGGACATGTGCGGGGCATTCATCAAGCGCCGCTTTGGCATGGAGCGAGGTCAGAAGGCGCCGGTCCTCGATCAGTACGACTCGATCGCCGGAGCGCTGCTCCTCACGTTCCTGGTATTTCCAGATTGGACATTGCGGACCTTCGTGCTGGGCGATGCCTGGGTCTCGCTGCTCGCGGTGTTAGTCGTCACCCCGCTGCTGCACCGTTCCGTCAATATCATCGGCTACAAGGTCGGTCTCAAGAAGGAGCCATGGTGACATGAACCAGAAGCTGAAGGATTCCTTGAAAGCATGCCAGGCGCTGCAATTCGGCGATTTCACGCTCG
>JACXTO010000184.1 GCA_016919565.1 Methanomassiliicoccaceae archaeon
CTTTCGTTCATTCCGGCCTTCTGCATGAGCGGTCCGGCCTCGTCATAGACCTTCTTGTCCAGCTTCTGCAGTATCGCCGGTGCGCTCTCCTGGCCCACTCCCGCCTCGGCGAGCTTGGAGCGGAGGATGCCGATATGCCCGACCCGGATGCTGAAGCTTCCCAGGCCGCTCCGAGCGATCATCGCCGCGGCCAGCCCGATCACTTCCGCGTCCGACTCCGGATTGGGGGCGCCGATCAGCTCCGCCCCGAACTGGTAGAACTCGCGATATCTGCCGCTCTGCGGGCGCTCATAACGGAAGCATTGCCCGAAGTAGAACACCTTGAGCGGTCGCGGATAGTTCGTAAGATCGTTAACGAAGAAGCGCATCGCTGGTGCGGTGAGCTCCGGGCGAAGGGCGATCTGCCTGCCACCCTTGTCCTCGAAAGCGTAGATCTCATCGATTATGCCTGGACCGGATTTTAGAGTGAAGAGCTCTGCATGCTCGAAGATCGGCGTGGCGATCTCGCGGAAGCCATGCGTCTCCGCGACCTGCCTGAAGATCGATTCCAGGTGACGGCGCGCTTCCATTTCCTGTGGAGTGAAGTCCCTGGTACCTCGCGGGCGCTGAATCATCCGCTGAGAAATTGCTTGGCCGCTCTTAAGGGTTTGCCAGCCGGGAATCGTATCGTCATATCTGGGAAAGCCCATGGTTCAGGTCATCCATGATGTCCTGCGTGTCCTCGATGCCGACGGAGAGCCGCACCAAGGAGTCCTTGATCCCCAGCCGCTCCCGGTCACCTGGTGTCAGGGACGAGTGCGAGGAATTCAACGGCATGCTGACGAGCGAATCGACACCGCCCAGGCTCGTGGCCCTCTTGATCAGCTGCACCGAGCGCAGCAGCTTCTCCGCCCCGTTCCTGCCACCTGCGACCTCGAAGCTCACCATGCCTCCGAAGCCGCGCATCTGCCTCACCGCCAGGGCGTGCTGTGGATGCGAAGCGAGGCCAGGGTGATAGACCCGCTCCACCTTCTCATGCTGCTCGAGGAACTTCGCCACCGCCAATCCGTTGCGGTTGTGCCGCTCCATCCTGATGTCGAGAGTCTTCATGCCGCGCATCAGGAGGAAAGCGCCCATCGGGTCCAACGAGCCTCCGAACAGTATCCTTTTCTTCAGCACGAGCTCCATGTCAGCCTTGCTGCCCGCCACCGTCCCGGCGATCAGGTCCGAGTGACCGTTGAGATACTTTGTTGCCGAATGGATCACCACATCGACACCCAGGTCGATCGGGGTCTGGTTGATCGGCGTTGCGAACGTAGAATCGATTATCACCTTGGCTCCGGCCGAGTGCGCCATTTCAGCAACGGCCTTCAGGTCGACCAGCTTCAGCAGTGGATTGGTGGGCGATTCCAGGTAGACCGCTGCCGCTCCCTTTCCAAGCTCCCGCTCCATCTCGCCGATGTCAGTGGTGCTCACGGCGCGAACTTCCACCCCGAGCCTGGGGAGCTCGTCGCGCATCAGGCTGAACGTCCCCCCATATAGGTCCTCGATGCTGAGCAAGCGGTCCCCTTTCTTCAGCAGCGCGAGCAGCGTGCTCGATATCGCCGCCATCCCGGAGGAGAAGACCACCGAGCTCTGAGCGTTCTCCAGCGAAGCCATCTTGGCCTCGACCGCAGCAACGGTAGGGTTGCCCCAGCGGGTATAGATGTACGAACCCTCCGGGACCTTCCCCTGCCAGGAGATCGGGTCCTCGGTCGGAAAGAAGAACGTGCTGGTCTGGAATATCGGAGCCGTCACCGCGCCGTGACAGTCTTCCTTAGGCTCGCCGCCATGCACCGATCTGGTAGAGCGGCCCCAACGGTCGGATGGTCTTTCTGAGCTCATGCTAAACCCGTTGCAATAAAAGACGCACTCACTGATAACTCTTGGCTCAGCCGCCGCCACGCTTCTTGATGATGCTGAGGATATCCCCGTCCAACAGGACGTGGTCCAGGCCGACGGTCTGCCCAGGGAACTTCGCGCTCTTCCCCCAGACTATGGCATATCGGAAGTTCTGCCTGATTGACCGGTGGAGGACATCGCACACGTCGCCAATGGTCGCATCCTTCCTTACCACCAGAGGCACCTCCAGGTCGACCTCCCTCCCTTGTGGCTTCAGGTAGACGCTTATCAGGTCGAGGTTCCGATAGATGGCATCCTTGAGGTCCGGGATCCCGATACCCTTGTCGGCCGAGATGAAGACCAGGGAATAGCCCCGGAACTTCTTCTTCAGGCTGGCCATGTACCCCTTGTCCTTGACCAGGTCGATCTTGTTCACCACGACCATGGCCTTCGCGTAGACGCGGTTGCCGACCAGCACGTCGATCATTTGGTCGACGGTGACGTCCTCGCGAATGACGACGTCCGCGTTCACGTACCCATACTCATTAACGATGGCCTTGGCCAGCTCCTCATCGATCTTGGTGAGCTTGACGGTGCATCGCACATCGACCCCGCCAATGTGCGTCTTGGTGATCACGACGTCCGCTGGCCGCGTGTTGATCCTGATCCCCACCGCTTCCAGCTCCTTTATGAGGATGCCGATGTTGGTGTCGTAGGCGTCGATCACGAACATTATCAGGTCCGCCGCCCGCACCACGGACAGCACTTCTCTGCCCCGCCCCTTGCCCTTCGACGCATCCTTGATCAATCCAGGCAGATCGAGTATCTGGATCTTTGCGAACTTGTATTCCATGATGCCCGGGACGACGTCGAGGGTGGTGAAATCATACGCGCCGACCTCGCTCTTCGCTTCCGTCAACCGGTTCAGGATCGTTGACTTACCTACGGACGGGAAACCAACGATCGCTACTGTGGCATTGCCGGACTTCTTCACCCCGTAGACGGTGCCGGTCCTGCCTCCGCTGCTCCGCCTCTTCTCCTGCTCCTCTTTCAATCGAGCGATCTTGGCCTTCAGCTTCCCAATGTGGTACTCGGTGTGCTTGTTCTTCTGCGTCTTGAAGATCTCGTCCTCAATCGCCTTGATCTGTTCTTCTATGGTTGTAGACACCTTACCACTCCTAAGGAAGGACCTGCGTTCCCGCTTCGCCCAGCAGCGCGGCATCGAGCTTGCCGGGCGAGGTGATTATGACCTTCTCGCCGCCGCTCTTCAGGAACATCGACGCCGCCTCGACCTTCGGGCCCATGCTCCCAGCGGGGAACTGGCCTTGTTCATGTAACCTCTGGAGCTCTGGGAGTCTGATCTCCCTGATCGGCCTTGGCTTCTTCGAACTGTAATCCATGAATACGTTGTCCACATCGGTGAG
Organism: Methanomassiliicoccaceae archaeon; assembly: GCA_016919565.1. Classification (GTDB taxonomy): domain Archaea; phylum Thermoplasmatota; class Thermoplasmata; order Methanomassiliicoccales; family UBA472; genus FEN-33. The sequence continues at coordinate 3,285 of JACXTO010000184.1, forward strand.
CATGATGAAAAGCTTCTCTTTGACGCTGATCGCCAACACCGCCGCTGCCAGGTCCTTGTCGACCACCGCCTCCACGCCGACGAAGTAGCCGTCCTTGGCGATCACTGGGATGCCTCCGCCGCCCGCGGCGACGACGACCTCTGCCTGTTCCATCCCGCCGAACACCAGGCGCCGGATGACCCCGCATTCCACTATCCCGATCGGCCGGGGGGACGAGACGACGCGCCGATATCCTCCCCGCTTGAGGTCGAGGATGAACTCCCAGCCTCGCGCCTTCTTGGCCTCCTCCACCTCTTCCTCGGTGTAGTATGGCCCGACCGGTTTCGTTGGCTTCTCGAAACCCGGGTCGTCGGGGTCCACGACGACGCGAGTGAGGACGCAGGTGACCACCTTCCTCACGCCCACCTTCGCCAACGCCTCGGTCAACGCCAATTGGATCATGTAGCCGAGCTGGCCTTGGGATTCCGCCACGCAGACATCCAATGGCATGGAGGGGATGCTGTCCCGGGCGAGCTCGTTCTGCAGCAGGATGTCGCCCACCTGAGGGCCGTTGCCGTGCGTGAGGACCATATCGTAGCCGGAGCGGATCATCCGCGCCAGATGGGCGCAGGTCTCGCGAAGGTTCCGCATCTGATTCTCCAGCGTGGCCTCCTCACCGGCATGCAGGATCGCATTGCCTCCGATAGCCACAACCGCAGTCTTCATAGTCCGCACCAAATGGAATTTTTGAGACAAATTTCGCGTATATAATCTTGCCGTATCGGAGGATCGAGAAGATTGAGGCCGACTTTTTCCCTATTCGCTCGGTTCGCAGGATTGCGAAGTGTGCCTTCTGAGAGCGGTCGCCTGACGACAGCCAGCGCATATGGTCGAGCTATAAGAAATTTGGCTCATCAAAAAATACAAAGGTTTAAAGACGCTAGTTAGATTTCCCTGCGATGGCCCAAGCCGGTGGTTTCAAGAGGTATTTGGATGACTTCAAGAAGAGCAAGCTAGCCATTCCCTTCTCCATCTTGCTCGCCGGCCTCATCAGCTACCTGCTGCTGATCTTCGGCAGCGTCCTGTTCTGCTTGCTCCCGGCCGTGATCGCCTTCATCATCTACGGTCTGCCACGCTACTTCGGCCTAGTGGACCGCAAGAAGACTTTGATCTGGGGAACGGTCCTGATCCTGGCCCTGGGGATCGCCTCGGGTCTGACATATTATTCCATTCTCATCGAGGAAGAGCCGGTGACACTGACGACGCCCGACAACGTCTTGACCGGCGGGAGCGTAACGCCGTTCCGGGGGACGGACTCGACCAATTTCACCCTCTCGGTCATCTACAATGGCGCCCTCAACTCAGGGAACTCGACCCCTTACATCTACGTAACCGTCTACAATTATTACCGCGCCAGCCAGGGGACGGTCTACAATCTGACCAACGACACCAGCTATACCGGCGCCGGAGATCGTTACATTCTACAAAGGACCTTTGAAACGAGCATCTACGATTTCGGGTTCACGTATGAGAAACCGGACGGGACCTTTGCTTCCACCGGCCTGTCGTGGGGACCCTTCACGATGACCAACGATGAGATACTGGTCAACGAGCTCAGGGCCGTTCCATTGACGATGTTCCTCAACGTCGGTCTGCTGTTCTATCTCCTCGTCGTTCTGACCTGGTGGATGGAGAGATCGAAGAAGCGCTTCGAGACCCATGCTAGACCGGCCGGAAAGCCTGGTCCGAAGACCACGGAGAAGTTCGTCTGCTCCGAGTGTGGAAGCGAGGTCCCAGCTAGCTCAACCCAGTGCCCGCAATGTGGCGAGAAGTTCGAGGAGGACGCGCAGTCGACCGCTGCGGCATCCGCGCAGAGCGCCCCGTCCAAGAGCAGCGAGTTCATCTGCTCCGATTGCGGCAAGATCGTGAAGGAGACGGACACGCAATGCTGGAATTGCGGCAAGAAGTTCGAGGATTGAGCAGACTGGCAGTAATCCCAACACTTTTATTATCGCGTCCCGGCATACGGAGACACGGGATGCATGATTTATCTTCCATCCAGCTGAGGCGATAGCATGTCCTCCATTGCAGAAAGTCTGGCAAAGAAGCAGAAGGAGATCTCGGTCTCGGAGTTCTTCGAGCGCAACCGGCAGATCCTGGGATTCGACTCAGCGACCAAGGCCCTGATCATGGCCGTCAAGGAGGCGGTGGACAATGCCCTGGACGCTTGCGAGGAGGCCGGCTACCTGCCGGAGATCAAGGTCCGGCTGGAGAAGGTGGACCAGAACGAGTTCAAGATGACGGTGGAGGACAACGGTCCAGGCATAACCGCCGCCATGATCCCCAACGTCTTCGGGCGCCTGCTCTTCGGCTCGCGCTTCCACGCGATACGCCAGTCGAGAGGGCAGCAGGGCATCGGCATCTCGGCGACGGTCATGTATGGCCAGATAACCACCGGCAAGCCGACGAGGATCACGTCGAAGACCGAGAAGGACAAGCCCGCCGCCGTCAAGGAGATAATGCTCAACACCAAGACGAACTCGCCTTCCATCGTATCGGAAGACTTCGTCATGTGGGATGAGAAGGAGCATGGGACGAAGATCGAGCTATACCTCACCGGACGCTACGTGGCCGGGAAGCAGTCGGTGCTCGAATACCTCCGCCAGGTGGCGATAGTCAATCCGCACACCACCATCACTTTCGTCGATCCTGAGGGAAAGACGTTCATCTATAACCGGGCCACGGACAAGCTCCCCCCGATCACCAAGGAGATCCGCCCGCATCCGGAGGGTGTTGAGCTCGGTACCCTGATGAACATGGGGCGGGCCTCGCGCACTCGCAACCTGAGGGACTTCCTGAAGACCGACTTCAGCCGCGTCTCCGAACGGCTCGCCAGGGAGATCTGCGAGAAGGCGGGGATATC
>JACXTO010000185.1 GCA_016919565.1 Methanomassiliicoccaceae archaeon
CCCGTCCGACCCATCTGCGATGAGGATACCGACCGAACGTCCCTTCAGCGTATCTTTCATCTTGCCGATGATCTGCAATGCGGGCGAGGGCTTCATGTCCTGCACCTGCGTCACCGTGTCCGGCTTAGCGGGCATCTTGTCCAGGGCAAGGCCTTTGGCGACGCGTTTTGCCAGGTCCTCGTCGATATGACGGAGGTGGCCGACCATCGCCTCGCGGATGTGCACGTGCTCGACCTTGGAAAGCTCGAACACCAGGGCCGATGCGATATGCGCCTGTTCGTATGCGGTCTGGCTGCGATAGAAGAGCCGCGCTTGGCTGTAATGGTCGGCGAAGCTCTCAGCACGGATGCGGCCTTTCTCACCAGTCTCCATTATCGATGCGCTGCGGAAACCGTTGGGCGTTTCGCGTGGCGATGTCTCCGATAAGGAGTTGGGCTCATAGGCCACCCGACCCTTCGGTTGTTCCATCTGCATATGACCGTCGCGTTGATGGTTGCCAAACGGACATTTGGGCGCGTTGATCGGGATCTGATGGAAATTCGGCGAGCCCAGGCGTATGAGTTGTGTGTCGACATAGGAGAATAGCCGGCCCTGCAGCAGTGGATCGTTCGAGAAATCGATTCCCGGAACGATATTACCAGGACAGAAGGCGACCTGTTCCGTCTCGGCGAAGAAATTGTCAGGCCAGCGGTTCAGCACCATTCGGCCAATGACCTTCAACGGCACGAGCTCCTCGGGGATCAGCTTGGTCGCGTCCAGATGATCGAACGGGAACTTATCGGCCTCCTCCTGCGTGAACAGCTGGACGGCAAACTCCCACTCCGGATAGCTGCCCGATTCGATCGCCTCGAACATATCTCGGCGATGATAGTCCTGGTCAGCACCGCTGATCTTGACCGTCTCGTCCCAGATCGTGGACTGTAAGCCTAGCTTGGGGCGCCAATGGAATTTGACGAAGGTCGATTCCCCTGAAGCGTTGATCAGCCGGAAGGTATGGACGCCAAAGCCTTCCATCATGCGCAGTGAACGCGGCAATGTGCGATCGGACGTTATCCACATCACCATATGCATGGATTCTGGTGTAAGGGAAATGAAATCCCAGAACGTGTCGTGCGCTGATGCCGCTTGAGGGAAGGCGCGGTCCGGCTCCATCTTCACAGCATGAATGAGGTCGGGGAATTTGATGGCGTCCTGAATGAAGAAGACCGGGACGTTGTTGCCCACCAGGTCCCAGTTGCCTTCCTTCGTGTAGAACTTGACGGCGAATCCGCGAACGTCCCGTGGCGTGTCCACAGAACCAGCGCCTCCGGCGACGGTAGAAAAGCGTGCGAACAGGGGTGTCTTCTCGCCCACCTCAGTGAGTATCTTGGCCGTGGTGTACTTCTTCAAAGAGCCTGTCAGCTCGAAGAATCCGTGGATGCCTGTCCCGCGCGCATGCACGATGCGTTCGGGGATGCGCTCATGATCGAAATGCGTGATCTTCTCCCGCAGGACGAAATCCTCCAGGAGCGTTGGGCCTCGAGGATTTGCCCGGAGCGAGTTCTGGTTATCGGAGATCGGGATGCCTTGGTTCGTGGTGAGCTGGGGATGTTCCCCTCCAGCTATCTGGTGAAGCTCGCCACTCTGGCTCTGTTGTGAATCGGCTTTCGGGGCTGAGCCCTTTTCATGCTTGTCTCTTCCTGAGAGGTCTTTCATACCCTTTTCTACTTTATCTCATAGATAATAAAACTGTCACATTTGTTCGGCGGATAAAACTTGGATTTTCGCATTTTGCGCATAAAGCATGTTGATGTCGAAATTCAACGCCTGTCTCGGCATGGAGCTTGAACCCCCTCCAATGACATCTCCGCCTCCACGAAATGCGTTCGTCGCACACCACCATTGACCTGAGCCTCGAACCATTACTCTCTGGATTGACTAGTTTATATTATGCTTGTTAGGAGCGGTCAATAACCCATCGTAGCTAGAATCAGAATTTGTCAATAGTTTAATGAAAGAGTAAGGATTGAGAGTTGCATGGACATCGATATCGAGAACATCCTTCCACCGTCGAACCAGAAATGGCATGCTCATGCTGCAAAAAGGTTCGCGAGCCCGTTCATGGGAACGAAATTCGACCGGATCGATGTCGACGCCATGATGCTCTCGCACGCGGCAATGATCTCGGGGTTTACCATCAACGACTTCTACACCAAGCCCGAGCTGGGGGCGATGTGCGTATCCAACGCTTCAGAGATGTACGACCTCATACCCATGACCCATTGGTACTTCTCACTTCCTTGGGTGGCGGAGTTGGGAGCGGAGATACAATTCCAACCTTTGCTGCCGCCAGTGGTGAGGGAGCCTTGCATAAAGGACATCGAAATGGTCGATAGAATCGAAGTCCCGGATTTGAAGGAAATGGAGAATGGCTTTACAGGTCAGCTGATGACCCGTGCCCAAGACTCAATACAGAAGCACACGCCCGACAAGTTCGTACCGATGACATACACCTCTGACCTTACCGGGGGAGGGGCGCAGCTTTGCGGCATCGAGAATTTCGTGGTTTGGTCATTGACCGAGAGGGATGCAGTTCATAAGCTCATATCAAAGTATACGGAAACGGCGGTCAACGGGGCAGAACTTATGGCCAACCGATATGGAATGGCCATGATCTCGACCGGTTCCGTTCTGGCCAATAACGACATCTTCTCCGATAAGGACGTAAGCGAGCTATCAGTGGACTACCTCCGTGATTTCGTTGATAAATCGCTGAGAAAAGGCGCAGGGCCCCAGATCCTATACCATCTGTGCGGCAATCATGAGACCGACTACAAGTTGTTCAAGGAGAGGTTGATATTCACGCCCTTCACGATATTCCACATCGGATACAAAGGGAGAGAGGTGTTCCCGTCAGACATCCTTGCGGAGGAGTTTGGCGACGTTGCGACCATAATGGGGTCCGTCGACACCAAGATGATGATCCTTCCGAACCCCAGGAGGATCTATGAACAGGCAAAGCAGCAGCTGATAGGGGGGAGGGACAGCAAGAATGGGTACATCCTAGGTACTGCATGCGAGCTTCCACCAGACGCGTTGCCGGCGAACGTCTATGCCTTGGTCCAAGCAGCAAAGGATCATGGGACATATGGGACGTGGTGAGCCCTAGTCGAGACAGGTATCTCAATGTTAGCTCGTAATACCAACTCGATCAGTTCATCAGTACCCTGGTAACAATAAGGATCAAAATAGCCACTTATGAATCAGGCAAACGGCATAGAGGAGTTGAGCTGAGCCCGATCAAATCCTCCCAGCCAACTATTTGACGGTCAAGATGTCAACCTTATCACGCGCTTTAATTATCAGTTTCTCTGTCAACCGTTGGCTCCAGCGACAGCATTATTCGCTATGCCGATGATTAGGAACCGATGGTCGAGGGAAAGGTGCACTGCCTCTGGCACGCCAAAGATGGCCGATGCGCGAGCTGCAAGGCCCGCCGGGTGCGCCTGGACGTGCTCGCCATCAAGGACTACGAGATGTGCCGGGGCGAGGAGGACTACGCGGCCTGCGAGTTCTACAAGGAGAAACCGGTCGCTCCGGAGAACAGGTGAGAGGATGCCTGGATCAGACGACGCGGACCCAAGCTCGTTGATGAAGGTCTGCCAGCTGACCGAGGAAGAGGTCGAGCAACTGAAGCGGGAGCTGCGGTCCGATGACAAGCAGGTGAGGTCCGTGGCATTCGAGCGGCTGCACCAGCTTCTCAAGGACAGGGCGATCTTTGGGCTGCAGCCCTCGGTCATCGCGGACGCGATGCAGCATACCGATATCGAGACGAGGCGGCAGGCCTCGTGGGCGGTAGGCAAGATGGCCCAGAACAAGCTTCCTGGCGATTACTCACTGGATATCATGGAGCGGCTCACCGACGACCCGGACCCGGAGGTGCGGGAGAACGCCGCCTGGGCGATCGGCGAGATAGCAGGCGTGCAGATGGGAAGGGAGAGGTCGATTGCCTTCCTCGACCGCCTGCTCGAGGACGAGAACTTCGAGATCAGAGGGATGGCGGCCTGGGCCATCGGGCGTTTGGCAGAGAAGATGTTCCTGGGCAA
>JACXTO010000186.1 GCA_016919565.1 Methanomassiliicoccaceae archaeon
ACACGAAAAAAGCATTGGAGATCGTGCTCGAGGAGCTTCGAAAGGAAGGCATCGAGACGGAGCTGGTGCAGATGGGAAGCATGGATCTGCACGGCTGCAAGGGCTGCGGTGCCTGTGGCAAGAACAAGGACGAGAGGTGCATATTCGACGGCGACAAGGTCAACGATTGGATCCAGATGATCAAGTCCGCCGATGGCATCGTCATCGGCAGCCCCACTTATTTTGGTGGATTGAGCTCTCAGACTAAGGCGTTCATTGACCGCGTCGGGTACGTCAATCGCGCGAACGCCAGCCTGTTCCGCCGCAAGGTCGGGGCGGCGGTCGCCATCAACCGGAGGGCTGGATCGCTCAACACCTTCGACGAGATCAATCACTTCTTCCTCATCGCCGAGATGATAGTTCCGGGAGCGAGCTACTGGAACGTCGTGCAGGCCCTCAAGCCTGGCGACATGGAGCTGGATGAGGAGGGCGTGAGGACCATGCGGTCGCTGGGGACGAACATGGCGTGGCTGCTGAAGAAGCTTCGATCGTGAGAATGCCCCGGCCAATCTGAGGAAATGGTTTAAATCCAGGTGGATCGAATGGAATCCTCATGAGAGCGCACCTTGATGTTGCCAGGATATTCGGCATTCCGATATATCTCCACGTCAAGGCGTCAACATGATGGCCCAGGCGTAAGGGATGAAGCCGATCCCGCCGCCTTAGAAGCGAAGGACGGACATGGAAGAGAAGAACGCGCAAGACAAGATAACCTGCGAGACCTGCGCCGCCGTGGGCAAGGCCGGCACCTGGCAGTGCGCCGATTGTGGAGCGCTCAACCTGGACAAATGGAAGGACTGCTGGAAATGCCATTCCTCGCGGCTCGGGCCGGCGGGATAGGATCAGGCGCGCAGGAAGTCAGGTAGGTCCTTCATATCGACGGTCAGCTGGATGACGTCCCCGACGACCGCGACAACGTTCGTGCCGAATGAGACCGTCCCGGGCTTTCCGAACGGCTTTTTCTTCCCCAGCTCCAGCAAAAGCTCCTTGGTCACCCTGACCTGCAGATAGTTCACAGTCCAGGACTTAGTGTCGAGCACCGCGCCCGACAGCATCCCGAGCTCCCTGCCGTCCTTGGTGATGACCTTCCTTTCCTCGTCGCAAGTGAATGATAACGACATTTAGCATCCCGATTGTGAATGTCATTGCTCCGGTAATAATCCTATGTGTCCGTCGCAGGCGCATGCGGGGAACAGTGCTATCTGACCACATTCTTAATATGTCGCGTGCCGCTCGACCTAATATGAAGATCGCTGTCACCGGCGCCTCTGGGCAATTGGGCTCGTACCTGCTCGACGAGCTCAGTCGGAAGAACGAGGTCGTAGGGCTCGACATCAGGCCGACGCAGTACGCAGCGCACAAGGCAATGGTGCAGCGGGCGGACGTCCGCAAGCCGAAGACGGTGACATCCTGGCTCAAGGACGTTGACGCGGTGATCCACTGCGCCGCCCAGGTGAGCGTGGAGAACAGCATCAAGGACCCCATGGGCGACCTGGACACCAACCTCCGGGGGACGCTGTGCATGTTGGAGGCGTGCAAGGAGATGGGCGTCCGCAGGATGGTCTACATCTCCACCGCGGCCGTTTACGGCGATCCTATCAAGGTGCCAATCGACGAGTCCCACCCGAAGCGACCGAAGTCGTTCTACGGCGCCTCCAAGGCGTCCGCCGAGGATTACGTTCGCGTGTTCTCGGAGACCAAGGGATTGGAGCACATGATAATCAGGCCCTTCAATTTCTACTCTCACCGGGCCGACCCGGCCAATCCCTATTCGGGGGTCATCACCCGGTTCGTAAATATGGCCGTGGCTGGAAAGCCGCTCACCGTAGAGGGGGACGGCGAGCAGACCCGCGATTTCCTTCACGCCACTGACGTGTCGGCCATGGTGATCAAGGCCGCCTTCTCGAACGTCAAGAACGAGACCTTGAACTGCGGTTCTGGAAAGGGCACGAGCATCAATCAGCTGGCGGAGGCGGTGGTGCGGGTCTCTCCGAAGAAGGTGAAGATCGTTCACATCGCGCCTCGATTAGGCGACATCCGTCACAGCGTCGCCGAGGTATCTAAGGCGAAGGAGCTGCTCGATTTCGCTCCGCAGGTGTCGCTGGACGAAGGCATGGCCTCAATGTTCTGAGGAATATCAAAAGACCGATCCATCCGACGCCGTGTTCGTTCCCGAGCGGTCGGGTCGGAGGATCAGTTCGCCTTAAGGTAGTTCTTTCGGATCAGCGCAGCTGACCGGCGCCGCGCAGTTCCGTGGTGATCTTGTCGACCGCGTCCTCGACGTCCTGCGGCTTCCTCGCTCCGGTGCAAACCAGCTTTCCGGACCCGAACAGCAGCAGCACGACCTTCGGACTGTCCAGACGATACACCAGACCTGGGAACTGTTCCGGCTCGTACTCCACCCTCTCCAGTCCAAGCGTGATGGCTATGGAGTTGAGGTTGATGCTCTGCCCCAGGTCCGAAGAGGCGACGATGTTCTGCACCTCGATCTTCGGCTCCGCCTTGATGTGGATCCCGATCTTCTCCAGCTGCTTGATCACCTTGTCGATCGCCACCTTCACCTGCTCGACGCCCTTCGCGCCGGTGCAGACGACCTTGCCGCTGCGGAAAAGCAGGGTAGCGGTCTTCGGTTCTTTCAGTCGGTAGATCAGGCCGGGGAACCGCTCTGGCTCGTACTCTGCCCCTTCAAGGGAGACAGCTATCGACGGGAGGTCAAGCTCAGTGCCCAGGGAGGCGGAGGCAACCACGTTCTCGATCTTGTACTTGGAAATGGGAAACACCCGAGGTGCCTTATTTATATACCCCTATTTAAAGTGCGCCCGAAGATTCGACTCAAAAGCAAGGAAATCCCTGGATTCGGTCTGCTTTTCTTGCGTTTGCAACACTTGAACGGAGGATCAAGAATAATACTAGCTTAACAATATTGAAATACTGCTGACTAACATAATATCGCCAGAATATAATCCAGAGGAGGTGCAGAAGAATGACATGTGGCAAGTGCGCCCCGAAGAAGACCGCCGAGGCGGCCCCTAAGAAGAAGGCTCCGGCAAAGAAGACCAAGAAGAAGTGAGCCTCGCTTCATTAACCGATGGCGGAATTGCAGATTGCAGCCGCCGACAAACATCTTCTGCTATTGACATCTCTTTCTGACAATAATCTCCTAGCCAGCGCTCTTAATTTGCACCTCGCCCTTCACCACCATGTAGATGGCGATGAAGACCAGGGCGGCGCCGACGATCACGAATATGTCGATCGACTCGCTGAGGAAGATGATGCTCAGGATGACCGCGAACGCGCTCTCCGAGAGGGTGATGGTCGAGGAGGTCACCACGCTGATCCAGTCCAATGCGCGCATCCAGAGCATGGTAGGCAGCGCGGTGCAAAATATGCCCACGTAAAGGATCAGCGGCAGAATGTCACAGGTGACCGGCGTGCGCGAGCCGAGGACCAGCCAGGCGCCGAATAGTAGGAACGGCGTGAGCAGGTGGATGCACAGCGTCCACTGGTCGAAGCTCATGTGCCTCAGTGCCAACCTGCTCAAAATGAAGGTCAAGGCGATGCAGGCGCTGGAGCCGATGAGCAGCAGATCCCCAAGCCAAGTGTCCGAGGACATGCCGCCGACGTCGAGCTTGGTGGTCAGCACGAAAAGGCCGAGCACGCCGACCAGCAGGCCGAATATGCGCAGCTTGCCCAAGCGCTCGTGGAAAAAGACAGCGGCCATCGGAGCGACGAGCAGCACGTTCGCGCCGATGATCAGGGCGCCGGTGGAGGCGGTGGTGTAGCTCAGCCCGACGTACTGCATGCAAACCAGTGCAAAGGTGACGAGCGGAGCGGCCCAGGCCTCCCAGCGGCGGAAGATGCTCAACTTGAACGTTCCTCGGATCATGGTGTAGCAGAGGACGAGCACCGCCCCTATTCCGAAGACCAAGGTGGAGAAGAGCAGCGGGTCGACCTCGCTGATGCCCAGCTTAACGGCAACGTACGATGAACCGAAGAGCAAGGTCGCGAGGAACGTCAGCGCCACGCCTTTGAACTCGT
>JACXTO010000187.1 GCA_016919565.1 Methanomassiliicoccaceae archaeon
ACAAGTACGGGGAATACCGACGCAGGATGAAGAAAGAACAAGGTGAGAGAAATGGATAACATCAAGATAGTCTACCTGGAAGAACCGGATCTGAAGGCCCCCGTAATGGTGGAGGGGCTTCCGGGCGTCGGCAACGTGGGCAAGCTGGCCGCGGAGCATCTGCTGGAGCAGGTCAAGGCCAAGAAGTTCGCCGACATCTATTCCAAGTTCTTCCCCCCGCAGGTGCTACTGGACGACGAGGGCGTCATCCGTCTGGTCAACAATCAGCTGTACTATTCCAAGGGGGACGGCACCAGGCCGGACATTATCTTCTTAACTGGCGACTATCAGGGCTTGACGCCAGAGGGACAGTACGAGCTTTCGGATTACATACTGCAGCTTTCGAAGAAATGGAACGTCAAACTCATCTTCACGCTGGGTGGGTATGGCATCGGCAAGATGATCGAGAAGCCGCGCGTCCTCGGGGCCGCGACCGACCTCGAGCTCGTGGAGGAGATGAAGAAGAAGGGAGTGATCTTCTCCAAGGGTGAGCCAGGCAGCGGCATCGTCGGCGCCTCCGGCCTGTTGCTCGGATTGGGGAAGATCGAGGGGATGAAAGCGGTATGCCTCATGGGAGAGACCTCGGGCTATTTCGTCGACCCGAAGGGAGCCGAGGCGGTCCTCCGGGTACTGGCGAGCATCCTCAACGTCGAGATCGACTTCAGCGAGCTGGAAACCAAGGCCGAGCAGATCGACATGATCACCTCCAAGCTGAAGGAGATCGAGCAGCCACCTGAGCCGAGGCGCGAGGATCTGGGCTACATCGGCTAGATCTCATATCGGCTTTTTCGATCGAGGCGAAGAGCGGCGGCGACCTAGGGAAGCCGCCCTCTCCCGCCATGCTTTCCCCGCGGGGACAATTGGCAATCACCAGAGGTTATGTCCAGCCATAGAAAATATCTCGGCCGACATACTCATCGAAGACCAGATCGAAGACCTGATGAATCTCTCGCCCCATCGATTGAATGAGGGCAGCGCGTCCGCTCAATTGCAAAGAAAAAAAAGGGGGGAGGTAATCGTGAACCTCGGATACTCTAGTGATAAGAGAAAGTGCATCCCATCCCTTCCTCTCAGGCTACTTCCTAAGATATTGCTGTTCGAATGCCTCCATCTCGGCGAGGGTCCGTTCCGCCTCTTCCATCTTCTTGACCTTGTCCATGACGATGTCGACCCTATTGTAGATGAAGTCGCGGATAGCTGCCCTGATCGCTTCCGACCGAGAGGGAAAGTCATCGCACTTCACTAGGAAGTCCAACGCCCTGACATACCTCTCAGGCAGGCGAAGGGTTACCTTCTCCAGCTCGGTTTCCTCCATCCTCGCACCAGGAGACATAGAGAGGTCGTTCCGACCTCTTTTGTCAGACAATTGATATAATGTGATTGATATATAATAATTTCCTTAACGCGCTTATATCGCAAGCGGCCGATCGGGGCTAGTAGCACTTTCTATGGCATTGATTCCAGTCATCGACCGAGCTCTGAGAATCCAACAAGAACAAATCTTCAAATACGGTTCCTGTATTTTGGTTGATACCCGACTTAGCTCAGTCTGGTTAGAGCGGCTGACTGTAGTAGGTTGCCGGCATGCCGGTTTCCAGCCGTTATCAGCAGGCGCCCGGTTCAAATCCGGGAGTCGGGACTCTTCATTTCTCCGGACGGCTGGAGCATGCATCCTCTTATGCGTTTGATCTACTTTCCAATCCACCTTGAGGCGCTCAAGATGCTCACGTTCTTTCTTATTCTTAGATTCTGACAAATGTCATCAATGCCCTGCTAATTCTCCGTCGTCATCGGTTCGAATTGTATTGCGGATCATCTCACGACCTCGCCTTGGTTTCATATTATTATAATGGAGGGCCATACCACCCCGTACATCGAAGGGCAGATTGACCATGAAACAGAGCGATCTGAGAATTCTGGTGGCAATAGGCAGGCCGGAGCGACAGGCTTCGCTGGCCAACCTGATCAAGAAATCGGTCCACCCGAAGTTGCGAGCGATCTACGTAGACTCGCTGGCCTCGGCCCGGAGTCAGCTCGAAACCGGCCCTTTCGATGCAGTATTGCTGGAACTGGAGTTGCCAGATAGCAAGGGTATCGAAACCCTGGTCAAGATCCAGGAGAAAGCGCCCCGCCTGGCGATGATCGTCCTGGCTGACGAGATCGACGATGCCACCATGGACACGGCCAGCAATGCCGGCGCCCAGAACTATTTGGTCCTGGGGCATTACGACGACTTCTCGCTTTCGAAGGTCATCCTATGCAGCATCGAGAAGAAGAACATGGAAGAGATGAATAAGACCCTGAAGGTCGTCAACAGCATCTTGCGCCACGACATCCTCAACAACTTCACCGTGATCAGCGGTTCACTCGAGATCTACAAGATGAAGAAGGACGAGAAGTTCCTCGCCAGCGCAATGAACGGTGTGGAACGCTCGATCGACCTCATAAGGAAGATGAAGGAGGTCGAGAAGGTCATCTCGCCCAATGAGATGAAGAAAATGAACGTCCGGGCGCTGATAGATGATGTGATCGCCAAGTACCCGAGGGACAAGATCCATTTCACCATCGAGGGGGAGGGGATGGCATTCGCCGATGATGCCCTTATCTCCGTCGTTGAGAACATAATCAATAATGCGATCATCCACTCTGGAACCGACGTCGTGAAGGTGAGTATCCAACCTCTGCCTTCCGACCCCGGACTCATCGAGATTCGCTTCGCCGACCAGGGAGTCGGAATACCGAGCGAGATTAGGTCAAAGATATTCCAAGAAGGCTTTAGATATGGAAAGAGCGGACAATCCGGGCTCGGCCTCTATATCGTGAAGAAGGTCCTGGAGCGTTATGGCGCAACCATCTTGGTGGAGGACAACAAGCCCAAGGGTAGCGTCTTCGTGATCATCATCAAAGCAGGCTAGTCCACTTCAGGATAGCAGTCCGGACATCGCTTCATTCGACTCCTCGAGAACGTCGTCCTCGTTGAGCGACAGCACTCTGCGATCGAGCATTAGCGGCCGGCCGGAGCAGATCACGCTCCTGACGTTGCCGGCATTGGCGCAATAGACGATGCCAGCGACCAGGGTCTGCTCCCTCAATGGCCAAATGTTCGCGCTCCTCCCTTCGATTATGGCCAGGTCCGCCCTCTTGCCGACCTCGATCGAGCCGATCTCCTTCTCCAGGCCGAGGGCTCGCGCACCTCCAATGGTGGCGAAGTCGAGCGCCTGCTGCGCCGAGACGATCGTGGGGTCCCAGCGATTCGCCTTCTGGAGCAGTGCCAGTGTCTTCATCTCCCCGAGCATGTCCAGGCTGTTGTTCGTGGTGGAGCCGTCCGTGCCGATGGCAACGTTCACACCGGCGCTCATCATCTCCGGGATCGGGGCGACACCGCCAGTTGCCAATTTCATATTGGAGACAGGACAAGTGGCGATAGAGCTTCCTGAGCGTGCCAGGTCGTTGATCTCGTTGATCGTCAGCCATGCCGCATGGGCGGCGAGGCAATTCCTCCCCAGGAAGCCGATCTCCTGAAGCCAATCGGCCGGCCGCCTTTGATGCTTCCTCTTGTGATCGTAGACCTCTTTCCTCGTCTCCGACAGGTGGAAATGCAACAGCATGCCAGTCCGGTCAGCGAGTTCCTTCGCCCCCAGGAATGTCTCCTTGGAACAGACATACACGCCTTGCAGCCCGATACCGGGGATCACCATCTCGTTCCCCTGATGGCTGGAATGGAACCTTTGACAGTTCTTTAGGGGTACGCCCTTCTGAGTGGTGAACTCGTGATCGAGGACCGCCCAGCATAGGACGCCCCTCAGGCCCGATTCGATGGTGGCTCTGGCGATCACGTCCTCGGAGTAGTACATGTCCACGAAGGTCGTGGTACCACCCCGGATCATCTCCAAGCATCCCAGCCTCGCTCCGGCATGAATGTCCTTCTCGGTGCGCTTGGCATCGATGGAGAAGCTCTTCTCCAGGAAATCGTTGAAGGGGAGATCGTCGGCCATGCCCTTCATCACGGTCATGGCGACATGGGTGTGGGCGTTCACCAGGCCGGGGATTACGATGTCCCCCTGGGCATCTATGGTCTCATCCGCCGAATCCTTCACCTCGCCGATCGCGGCTATCCTGCCGTTCTCGATGAGCATGTCGCCCTTGAGGACCTGCCTGGCCTCGTTCTGGGTAACGATATACGCTCCTTTCACCAAAATGCTCTTCATGGACTGCTGCACATTCTACTGGAGCATTATCAATCTTTCCAGCTGGGATGACAAGGATTATGTTTGGGGAAGCGGTGCCAATGATGGCAAATGAGGGAACGCATGAAATGGTAAGGATCACATTCCTTGGAACTGGCGGAGGCAGGTTCGCCACCGTCTATCAAGTTAGGAACACCGGCGGCATCTATCTCGAGGCGGAAGCGAAGGTTCACATCGACCCTGGCCCTGGAGCAGTGGTCAACATCA
>JACXTO010000188.1 GCA_016919565.1 Methanomassiliicoccaceae archaeon
ATCAGCGGGTCGTATATCTACGACGTATTGATCGTGAACAACACCTTTGTGAACATCGGAGGCTCTGGGATTTACCTCAGCGGTGATGAAAACTATACCTCGTACTATCTCGAAGTGAGCCACAACACCTTCACCAATATCGGAGACAGTGGCGTCGAGGTTAGTGACATCGATGGACTGTGGGTCCTGGACAACGTGATGACCAATGTGTTCTACTACGGTGTCGAGGTCAACGATGCGTCGAACGTGTTCATCGAGAACAACACAATGTCCGAGATGTTTGGTGGCATCGAACT
Organism: Methanomassiliicoccaceae archaeon; assembly: GCA_016919565.1. Classification (GTDB taxonomy): domain Archaea; phylum Thermoplasmatota; class Thermoplasmata; order Methanomassiliicoccales; family UBA472; genus FEN-33. The sequence goes on from JACXTO010000188.1 coordinate 297, forward strand.
ATATAACGTCTATAACGCCAACATCATGAACAACGTCGTGTCCGAAGGAACGATGGGCGTCGTCATCGAGGAGAGCTTCTTGGTCACATTCGCGGACAACGAAGTGATTGGTAACGGCATCGTTGGTCTCCTGGTGGTCGAAACTGGGGATATGACCATGATCAACGGTGTGTTCGCGGACAACGACCAGATGGGCATCGAGATCGTGAACAGCTCCGTGGACTGGAACGTGAATGCCAATTCCTCGGTGCTGGGCAACGACGTGCTGTTCTCCGGTGACCTAACGGTCATGGCGGGCGGCTCATTGGTGCTCGACAGCCTCGAATTCGCCATCATGCCAGACATGCGCGATGGATCGTCTTCCATCAGCGTTATGGCGAATGGGACACTGAGCGCGATCGACACTGAGTTCTACGCAGCCTCGGAAGAGTATGATGGCCTGGGCGTGCCATACGGCAACTACTATGAGTTCAACGTATTCGGCACACTCGAATTCATCAGCGTGATCGAATCCGGGGCGGTAGAGCTGTATCTCGGCGCAGGCTCCATGGCCACGATCGAGACCAGCACCATTAGGAACAACCAGAAGAACGGCATCCATGTCGTGGACTGCTCACCAGTGATAATGTCGTGCAGCATCGTTTCCAACCCGAGGAATGGAATATTCATCGAGGGAGGCGCTGCGGCTCCGGGGATCACTGACTGCATCATTGCAGGCAACAACCGCGGCATATACGCGCTGAACACGAATCTGGAATCCGTGACCGACAACCTGATCGTTCTGAACTCCGAGGCGGGAATGTTCGCTGACAACGTCAGTGGCACCATCCACGACAACACCTTCTTGTTCAACCACAACGAGATATATGTCAGGAACAGCGACGTCACGATCCAGAACAACCAGATCGGCTACACGCCGCTGGTGCAGCTGTTGGTGCAGTTCCTACCGTTGTTGCAGGGCTTCAACCTGAGCGCTGACCTGTTCCTACCTGAGCTCGGATTGACCATCAGCCCTGGCATGGTGCAGGACCTCATCATCGGCCACGTCGGCATTTACGCCACCGATTCGGTCGTCAGGACCAGCGGCAACACGTATGGAATGCTCTACACTGCGGTACAGGTCGTCAAAACCGACCTGTCGTTCAGCGACGATGTGAGGCAGAACGTCATCGTTATACCTTACATGGGCTGTGGGTGCGTCATCCAGAACATGACGCTGCCGATCCCGGTGTGGGATGGAATAGTGGCAACGGATTCCCACGTGGTCATTAGCGGCGCCAGCATCGATGTGTTGGACGACGCGGTGTTCTTGGAGAACTCGACGGCGGACATCAGATCTAGCACACTGAATGGCGCGGACTTCGATCTCTATGCGATCGACGGATCGAACGTCACTGTCACCGACAGCGCGTTCGGTGATGCCAAGGCGGAGGATACCGCGACAGTGGATGTCTGGGAGCAGATGACGGTCGTTGTCAGGGATCCGTGGGGCGCCGCACTGGCCAATGTGCCGGTGAGGGTGGGTTCCGTGGATACGACGACCGATGCGAACGGCATGGCAGTGGTGGACGTCAAGGCCTACTCGGTCACCTCGGAGGGCAGGGGCCCGATGCAGTCATACGAAGTGAGGGCGGACCTCACTGAGGTATCGACGAGCGACTACCCCGGCCACTCCTCGTGGCAGACCCCGGTCGTGACGGAGCAGGTGGCTCCGAATGGACCTACTACGGTCGTCATGGTGTCCGGCGTGATCGTCAGATTCGATCTGGCGGTGCATGCGATGGACAAGGATGGCAAGAATGCCGTCAATGTGACGGTCATGGTCCATGATGCGTCTGGAAACACGGTAGACCAGGCACAGAGCGATGCCAATGGAACTGCAGCGTTCACGCCGATTGGCTACATCAAGAACGCTGACGGCACCACCGATAGCAGCATGACCCCGTACGAGGTCACCGCTGAGATCGGCAAGGACACAGCCAGTGCCTCGACGAACCTGACCGGCAACACCAACCTGGACGTCAAGGTGGACGCAGGCCCGCAGTTCGATTACGGCCCGGCGATCATCATTGGTGTCTTCGTCGTGGTCCTGGTCGCGATCCTGCTGTTGGTAACGAGGCGCAAGCCGTAAGACCAAACCCCTTTTTCAAATCTTTTCCCCTATCCCTTTTATTTCCTTGCTTGGTCAGCGCGAGCACGGTCTGGAATCGCAATTCGCTTCTCGCCTCATGAGCAGAAAAAGCACATATGGATGGAACGGCATCTCTCGGCCGGGTATTACGTGACGTACGCGCGCTCCGTTTCCGAGCTTCTGAAGGCCGAGAAGGCCGAAGAGGGGGACATGATCAAGGTCGTTTCAAACGGCAAGGAGCATGCTGGCATCCTCATGCCTCATCACGACTTCTCCGATCCGGACACCGTCGTCCTCAAGCTGAAGAGCGGCTACAACATCGGCGTGCGCCTGGCGGAAGGGTCCAAGGTGACCGTCGTCAGGAAGGTGGAGAAGAAGGGCCGCCAATTCAAGTCGAGGGAATCCGATTCGAGCAAGAGGAACGTGGCCGTGATCGGCACGGGCGGCACGATCGCCTCGTACGTCGACTACCGCACGGGCGCAGTGCATCCAGCATTATCGGCGGAGGACCTGGTGGCCACCGTCCCGGAGATGGCGGACATCTGCAACGTCAAGGCCAGGGTGCTCTTCTCGATCTTCAGCGAGAACATGGATGTCAAGCACTGGCAGGAATTGGCGGGGGCGGTGGTCGACCAGCTGAACTCCGGCGATGAGGGCTGCATAATCCCTCACGGAACGGATACCATGGGGTATACCTCGGCAGCGCTCAGCTTCATGCTGGAATCCCTGCCCCGACCGGTGCTGCTGGTAGGAGCACAACGCTCATCCGACCGTCCCTCGTCGGACGCATATACCAATCTACTGGCTTCAGCCCGGTTCTGCGTGCAAAGCGATGCGGCCGAGGTCTTCATCCTGATGCACCAGACGAGCTCGGACACGATGGCGGCCGTCCATAGGGGCACAAGGGTCAGGAAGATGCACACTTCGCGCCGGGACGCCTTCGAGAGCGTCAACGAACCGCCGGTGGCCGTGATCGATTTCGAGGGCGGCATCAAGTTCAATTCCGACTATCGCAGGAAATCCTCGGGCAAGGTCACCTTCAAGCCGGACATGGAGGAGAACGTGGCGCTGGTCCATTTCTATCCCGGCATGTCCACCACGGCCTTCGAGAAGCTTATGGCGGGCCACAAGGGCGTGGTCATCGCGGGCAGCGGCCTGGGGCATGTATCCGCGGAAATGGTCAAGGTGCTGAAGAGGACGGTCGACAAGGGCATCCCGGTGGTCATGACCTCACAGTGCCTGTACGGCAGCGTCAACCTGAACGTCTACTACACCGGACGGGACCTGCTCACGGCCGGCGTGATCTCGGGCGGCGATATGCTGCCAGAGACGGCGCTGATCAAGCTGATGTGGGGACTTGCCAACGCCAATGGAGAGAAGGAGCTGCGCCAGCTGATGACCACGAACCTCAGGGGCGAGCTCTCGGACCGGAGGGAGATCGATGACTGAGGAGATGATCTGCGGCATCGAGATCCACCAGCAGCTGGACACCAAGAAGCTGTTCTGCTCCTGCGAGACCCGTTTGCTGGAAGAGGAGGGGGCGACCCTTCACCGCCGGCTCCGCCCGACGCAGAGCGAGATGGGAGAGGTGGACCGGGCGGCGCTGGTGCAGGCGGAGAGGCGCATGCGCTTCCGCTATCAGGCCCCGAGGAGCGTCAGCTGCCTGGTGGATGCGGACGAGGAGCCTCCGCACGACGCGGACGAGGACGCCATGGACATCACCCTGACGCTGGCAACGCTAATGCATGCCCAGGTCGTGGACGAAGTGCATTTCATGCGCAAGATCGTGATCGACGGCTCGAACACCGCCGGCTTCCAACGGACGGCGCTGGTGGCGGTGGACGGCTCCATCGAGGTGAACGGCAAGCGCATCGTCATCCAATCGATCTGCCTGGAGGAGGACGCGGCGCGCAAGGTCGAGACCAAGGGCTCCGAGGTCACCTACCGCCTGGACAGATTGGGGATACCACTGATAGAGATAGCCACCGGGCCGGACATGCGGACGCCGGAGGAGGTCCGCGAGGTCGCCGCCCGCATCGGCTCGATGCTTCGCGCCACCAAGAGGGTGAAGCGCGGCATCGGCACGATACGCGAGGACCTGAACATATCGATACCAGGCGGCGCAAGGGTGGAGATCAAAGGCGTCCAGGAGCTGCGCCTGCTGCCCCTGTACGTGGAGAGGGAGATCGAGAGGCAGCGCAGCCTGCTGACCATCCAGCATATGCTGGACGAGCGGGGGACCAGGCCGGCTGCGACGAAGGTGGTCGATCTGACCACGGCGCTCAAGGACTGCAAGTCAAAGGTGGTCGTGGCGGCGCTCTCGAAGGGGGGCAAGGTGGTCGGGGTCGCACTCCCCGGCTTCGAAGGGGTCATGAAATCGACGGACGGGAAACTGCGCCTGGGAGCGGAGATGGCCCAGCATGCCAAGACGCGAGGCGTCCAGGGCATCTTCCATTCCGACGAGCTCCCGGCCTATGGCGTGACCGATGCTGACGTCAAAGCGGTCCGCGCGGCGTTGGGCCTCGATGAGGGGAAGGCGTTCGCGCTCTGCGCGGACGATGCGGGGAGGGCGGAGGCGGCCATCCGGGTCGCGGTGGAGAGGGCGAACCAGGCGATCATCGGCGTCCCGGAGGAGACGCGCGATCCGCTGCCTGACGGGGGCACAATCTACAGCCGCCCGCTGCCTGGCGCCAGCCGCATGTACCCCGAGACGGACGTCAAGCCGATACCGATACACGCCAGCCGCCTGAAGGAGATCCATTCCAGATTGCCAGAGATGCCGGAGCAGACCGTGGTCCGCTTCGTGGCGCGCTACGGCGTGCACCAGCAGCAAGCCTCGCAGATCGTCCGTGACGGATACGAGGAAGTGTTCGAGGCGATCTCGAGCGAGCTCGGCCTGGCCGCGGTGGCGGCGCGCACCCTCCTGAGCACGTTGCCGGAGCTGGAGAAGGACGGGGTGAACGTTGCCACGCTGAGCGACGACAGGCTGAAGGAGGCGTTCCAGGAGCTGCACTCGGGCGCATTCGTCAAGGAGGCGATGCCGGCGGTGCTGAGGAAGATGGCAGAGGGAGCCAGCGCCAAGGATGCGGTCAGATCGCTCGGTCTCCAGAAAGTGGATGCCGATGAAGCGGGATCGATAATCGCATCCATAGTGAAGGAGAAGGAGTCGCTGGTGCGGGAGAAGGGCTTGGGCGCGCAGGGTCCGCTCATGGCGCCAGTGATGGAGAGGCTGCGGGGGAAGGTCGACGGGAAGACCGCTTCGGAGCTGCTGAGGAAGGAGATAACGAAGCTACTCGAGTCGGAATGATCATCGGGGCGGGACGGTCAGTTCCTCAACCCACAATTCCTCGAAGAACATCCTCTTGCTGCCGAGACGGCGGCGCTTGAACCTCGAGAGCAGCTTTTGAAGTGACGGCCCCTTCATCATCGTTGACAGGAGCACGACCACCCGGCCGCCGGGCATGAGGTAGTCCGGCGCCTCGCTCAGGAATCGTCCCAGCGTCTGGATTCCGTCCTTCCCTCCTGCCCAGGACATCTCCAGCTCCCCCTCTCCCGCCCCCACCAGGTATGGCGGGTTGAAGAGGATCAGGTCGAAATTGCCGTCGACATCCGAGAAGAGGTCGGAGCGCTTCACCTCCGCTGCGAGGTGGTTGCGTTGAAGGTTCGCTCGAGTGCACTCCACCGCCTTCTGATTGATGTCCACGGCGACGACGGCGGCGCCAGCCTTGGCGCAATGGAGCGTCACCAGCCCTGTACCGCAGCCCATCTCCAAGACGCTGATCCCCGCAGGCGGCTCGAGGCTTTCGATAAGGAGGTACGTGTCCTCTCGAGGCGGATAGACGTCCCGGCATTCATCGACAATGAGCTCCAAATCAAGCTTCATGAGCGGGGCGCTATCGATCTCGGGATACAAATTGCTGTCTGGTGGCATCGCTGAAAACGAGGTTCACAAAGAAGCGAAATCAACATATCGTGTTAGCATCTAACCTGTCTGAAGTGATTGATTGGACATACTGTCTGTTGCCGTCATCCTGGTGATCGCCGTCACGATCGCCCTTTCATTCATGAAGCGATTCGGCATGACCC
>JACXTO010000026.1 GCA_016919565.1 Methanomassiliicoccaceae archaeon
TATACCGGCGCCGCCGATGGGGCAAACTCAGATGTTCATAGCATTCGACGACACCGATTCAACCAAAGGGATGTGCACGACGTTCCTTGCCACCGAGATGGTCAGGGCGGTCGACCTTGACCTGATCGGCCTTCCGAGGTTGGTACGGCTTAACCCGGCCGTGCCTTGGAAGACGAGAGGGAACGGTGCACTATGCATCCGTTTCGGGAAGGGAACTGGCAAGCGGCGGTTGGTGGGGCGCATCGGAAGGAAGCCGGTCTTTTCGTTCGACCGCGGCCTGGAGCCGGAGGATGTCGACGAGCTGTTTTCGACCGGAACCGAGCTTCTACGCGAATGGTCCCGCGTCAAGGAGGAGGCCAGCCCCGGGCTGGTAATGTCCCGGGTCCGCCCCTCGCCGGCGATATACTGGCAGGCCGTCCGCAGGGTCATCGAGAGGGAAATGGTCGAAAAAGAGCTGGAGCGGATTGGGGCCAGATCGGTCGGACTGTGCGGCGGAAGAGGGGTGATCGGGGCGACCGCTGCGATGTCCTGGGTCCCGCACGATCGGACCTATGAGGTCCTGGCGTACCGCAAGAAGGAGAACTGGGGGAGCCAACGACGGATCGTCAAGGGAGATGTGAGGCTTCTGGACGAACGTTTCCCTTCCACTTTCAACAACTACGATCATGACGCCGACGCCATGGCCATCGCCCCCCACTCGCCCTGTCCGATCCTCCTCGGCATCAGGGGCGATGATCGCGAGGATTTGCCATTGGCCATGGCCAGCGTGAGGTCGGAGGCCAAGGACCGGTGGCTCCTCTTCCTGACCAATCAGGGGACCGACGACCATGTCTTGACGGCATCAGGCTCGCTTGTCCCGGGAAGCACCTATCGGGTCCGGGGCAAAGTCGTCAAATCGCCTAGGACCATGCCCGGGGGGTACGTTCTCTTCCAGCTGTCATCGGAAGGCACGGTCATGGACTGCGTCGCCTACGAGCCTTCCAAAGGATTCAGGGGCGACGTGCGCGCGCTTCACGAAGGTGACGAGATCCAGGCTATAGGCGAGCTCAGGGATGCGCCCCGTTCCCTGAACCTGGAGAAGTTCGAGCTGATTGCTTTGGCGCAGGTGAGGCAGAAGATAGCCAATCCTCGCTGCCCCGTCTGCTCCAAAAGCATGCAGTCTTTGGGGAGCAACGCCGGCTTCCGCTGCCGCAAGTGCGGGCGGAAGGAGGACCGATCCAAAGCGGAGTACTCGCTGTTAGCGCGGAGCATCGAGCCAGGGTGGTACGAACCGCCGGTCTGCACCCGGCGGCACCTTAGCAAGCCATTGAAGCGCCTGGAACCCCGACTTCGTTGTTAGTCGAACACGAACATCGGCATTTTTTTATATGGGAAGGGTCTTGATGCGGCTGGCATAATCAGGCCGGTCACTCGGAATCGGAGATGTCCCATGGAAGAAATCGTCATCCTCAGCGCCGCGCGAACGGCGATCGGCAAGTTCAATGGCACGTTGAAGGACGTGCCTGCACCTGAGCTGGGTGCGACAGCGATCAAGGCGGCAGTGGAGCGCGCCGGCGTAAAACCAGAGGAAATACAGGAATGCATAATGGGCAACGTGCTCTCGGCGGGGATAGGCCAGAACCCTGCCCGCCAGGCTGCCATGAAGGCTGGCCTGAGGACGGACATGGGCTCGCTGGTCGTGAACGATGTCTGCGGCTCGGGCCTGATGGCCGTGATCGTGGGCGCGAACGCGATCAAGGCGGGCGAGCACAAGATGGTCGTCGCCGGCGGGATGGAGAGCATGAACAACGCACCCTACCTTCTCAAGAGGGCGCGCTTCGGCTACAACATCGGCGATGGCGTGCTCGTCGACCACATGGTTCATGACGGGCTTTGGGACTACTTCAACCAGATACATATGGGAATGACGGCGGAGTACGTGGGAGAACGGTTCCACGTGGGCCGCGCGGAGTCGGACCAGATGGCCTACGAGAGCCACATGAAGGCGCATAAGGCCTCCGTATCTGGGAAGTTCAAGAACGAGATCGTCCCCGTCAAGGTCCGAACCAAGAAGGGCGACATCGATTTCATGGTGGACGAGGGCATCAGGCCTGACACCTCGGTCGAGGCGCTCAACAAGCTCAAATCGGTCTTCAAGGAGGACGGCGTCGCGACCGCGGGGAACGCCTCACAGCTCAGCGATGGGGCGGCAGCGCTGGTCCTTAGCTCCGCCAGTTATGCGGAGAGGAACGGTCTCCAACCGTTAGCGCGCATCGTCGGCTATCACACCGGGGGGGTCGAGCCGAAGCACATAATGGAAGCGCCGGTCCCCACCACCCGCGAGTTGCTGAAGAAGCTCAAAATGAAGATAGAGGACATCGACCTTTTCGAGCACAACGAGGCGTTCGCCACCGCCTCCGTCGTTGTGAGGAACGAGCTGGGCGTGCCCAAGGACCGGTTCAACGTGAACGGGGGCGCGGTGGCCCTGGGCCACCCAATCGGCTGCAGCGGCGCAAGGGTCCTGACGACGCTGGTGCACTCGATGATAGATCGCGACGTCCACACCGGTATGGCGACGCTATGCCTTGGGGGAGGGAACGCCATCTCGATGGTGGTGTCCCGCTAGAGGTCGTCCGCGAGGTCCTTTCTAGGCGCGGCGATTTCGGCCGCCCGCTCATTTCATACCGCGATCTCAGTTCGCCTGGCGAATCCAAGCGACCAGAAATTAAATAATGAGTAATGTATCACAACCGGGGTATTCATGCCGTCTTTGGACGAACTTCTTTCAGCGGTTGAGGGCTATAAAAACGATATGGTCGAGGCGCTCACCGAGATGCTGCGCATCCCGGCGATCGGGCCGGAGAGCGGCGGCGAGGGCGAGTTCGAGCGCGCCCGCTACCTGCGCGAACTGGCTGGGAGGTGCGGTTTCGAGGACATCGAGAATCTGGACGCCCTTGACGAGCGGGTCAAGCTTCGCTCCCGCCCGAACATCATTCTCCGGCGGAAAGGCAACTCAGATCAAACGGTCTGGATCGTGGCGCATATGGACACGGTCCCCCCTGGCGACCTGGACGCATGGACCTGCCCTCCGTTCTCCCCGAAGGTGGTCGACGGCAAGCTCTATGGCCTGGGTGCGGAGGACAACGGGCAGTCGCTGATCGCATCACTGTTCGCCGCGAAGGTCCTGAACGACACGGGCATCACGCCAGAGCGAAGCATGGCACTGGCCCTGGTCTCCGATGAGGAGATGGGCAGCGACAAGGGGATCAAGTTCATGATCGAGGAGGGCGTGTTCCGTCAGAACGATTTCATCTACGTCCCCGATTTCGGCGAGCCGGACGGCTCCCTGATCGAGGTGGCCGAGAAGCACATCCTCTGGCTCAAGATCAACGTCAAGGGAAGGCAGACGCACGCCTCCACGCCTGAGAAGGGCATCAACGCCACCCGGGTCGGCAACGAGATGGCGACCTTCCTGAGCAATTACATGCACGAGAAGTACCCCGCGGAAGATCCGATGTTCATGCCGTCGCACTCGACGTTCGAGCCGACCAAGCGCCTTCAGACCGTCGGCAATATCAACACCATCCCGGCGGAGGACACCTTCTACATGGACTTCAGGATACTGCCCCGCTACGAACCGGACGAGGTCCTGGCGACGGTGCGCAACGTGGCGCGCATGTTCGAGGACCGCAGCGGGGTGAAGGTGACGATCGACATCGAGCAGTTCACCCGGAGCGGACCGCCCTCCAGCACCGAGAGCATAGGGCTGATGTCTCTGGCGAGCGCCATCAAGAAGGTGAAGGGTGTGGACGCAACGCCGAAGGGCGTGGGCGGAGGGACATGCGCCAACTACTTCAGGCTGGCCGGCCTGGACGCGTATGCCTGGGAGACGGTTGACGAGTGCGCCCACTCCGTGAACGAGTACTGCAAGCTCGAGAACCTGGTGACGGATTCGAAGGTTTTCGTTTCGTTATTGGGATATCTCTGTTACGACATCCAGTGAACATTTCGAGCAAGGAACGTAACTACTCGCCAAAGAGGCGCTCGACCATCCACTTGCTGTCGAACTTCACGATCTCGTCATACTCCTGACCGGTGGAAAGGAACGCTATCGGCTTGTTGATCGCGTAGGCGATCGAAAGCGCCGCCCCGCCCTTGGCATCAGCGTCGATCTTGGTCAGAATGACCGCATCGATGCCCACTTCCTTGTCGAACACCCTCGCCTGTTCGACGGCATCGTTCCCGGCGAGCGAATCGCCCACGAAGACGATCAGGTGAGGCTTAACGACCCGCTTGATCTTCTTCATCTCGTCCATCAGGTTGGCGTTGGTCTGCATGCGGCCGGCGGTATCGACCAGGAGCACGTCCCGCTTGCGCGCCTTGGCATGATCGAGCGCGTCGAAGGCCACCGCTGCCGGGTCCCCACCGGCGGAATGCTTGACCACCTTGGAGCCCAACCTCTCGCCGTGGATGGAGATCTGCTCGATCGCTCCAGCCCGGAACGTGTCCGATGCGGAAAGAACGGTCGTCAGCCCCATCTTGTGAATGCGGTTGGCGAGCTTCGCGATCATCGTGGTCTTCCCTGTCCCGTTGATGCCAACGAACATTATTACGATCGGTCTCTCGTGATTCATGATGTATTCGTCGAAGTCGAAGGTGTTGACCTTGAGGATGTTCTCCACCGCATCCTTCAGCGAAAGCCTGATGGCGTCGTTGACGTCGAAGCGCCGGTCGACCTTCTTGCCTATAAGGTCCTTACGCACCTCGGCCTTGATCTCCTCGACGACCGGGTAGGCCACGTCCGCCTCCATCAACCCCATCTCCAGCTGCGAGAGCGTCTCGTCCAGGTCCGATTCGCCGATGCTCCTGCCCGAGGTCCCGACCATCTCGGTCGCGCTCTCGGGGAGCGGCTCTTCCTTCTTCTTTAGCCCCAGGACCTTCTTCACCGCCTCGAACAATGGACCACCTGGCTCAGGCCTTTCCCTGCAGCCTGTCGTACTCGGCCTGGACCTGCCGGGTGAGATTGGCGGAGCGGGTCTCGAGGATGGTCATGCTTTCGCCGA
>JACXTO010000189.1 GCA_016919565.1 Methanomassiliicoccaceae archaeon
CATCGCCCGGTTGTAGGTGACGCTCATTATCTTGCCAGCATACTCGTCGGCCATGAGTCGCGTCATCTCTTGTTCGCGATGAATTCCTGCTTCCATGAATACTTGCGAGACGATGGAGATAATAAAGCCCTTAGCTCCTAGATATCGCTAATGATAACCACTAATACGAATAGCCAGATGAGGCGCGCTCACACCATTGCGATCAGCGAGGGGGCGATCTTCTCCTTCGCCTGCTCGAAGTCCAGGAAGTAGTAGGGCGTGTGGGGCTTTTGGCCGCACAGCATGACCGTTCCCGCCAATGACTCTATCTTCATGTGTATCTGTGCCTGGTGAGCCAGCTGCCTGAGCGACTTCGAAGAGCTGGTCGCTTCCGCGAACACCACATTGCCGGAGCGCTTCATCCCCTCCAGGTGGACGTTGACCCTGGGCAGCACGTCCTCGCCATACAACGCTTCCAGCGAGTCGAAGCCAAGCAACGAGATGTAAGGCTCCGCCGCCGCCTTGGACAGCATGAAGCGGATCGAGTTCATGCGCAGGTCCTGCGAAGCATCGCTTCCTTCTATCACGTTAAGGAAGTCGTAGCTCTTGTCCGCGGGCGTCTCATGGTCGAGCACCCTCAGACAGCCCATGACAGACTCCTTCCCGGCCATCTTCTGCATCTGCCTGTCCAGCGTATCGTAGTTCACCGCGAACAGCGGGAACCAGATCACACCGCGCTTCTTCGAGAGGAAATCGGACACCAGTCCGTACTCGATCGCCCGGACGTACTCCTGCGGCACGTCGTCGCCGACCTCTAGCAGCACCATCGTGCCGCGTTTGATCCCGCCGAATACGATGTCCATGGACTCATTGCCGAAAGAGAGCTTGTTTGCCCCAGGATCGTTGATCGGAACGTGCTTCTCCGGCTCGTCCGGGATGGTGAACCAGTAGTTCTCGAAGACCCTCAATCGGCCATCGATCAATGTGAATGGGTATTTCCAGCGCTCGACCATCTGGCCGCGGAGCTTCTCGATGACCAGCTCCCGGACCCTTCGGCCGTCTGCCTGGGTATTGTAAAGGCGCACTACTCCGTCGCCCAAGTAATCGAATATGTTCTTGTCGGCCGTCTCCATGACGTAGGTTATGTTGGTGGAGGACTGCTCGACCAGGTCCTTCTGCAGGGTGGTCATTATCCGCTGGGCGCTCACGCCGTAATGCTCGGAGAGCGCGTCGATCGAGTCCAGGACCACGAACGTCTTGGTGGGTAGGTTCGCCTCCGCCATGTCGTAGGCGAGCTCCAGCTCCGGAAGGATCACGCCGATGTCCATGACCAGGCCGTCGGCGGTCATCTCTCGGCTCAGCGTGTCAACGTCGTCCCTCTCTATCTCTCCGGTCTCGATCTGGCCTTCGAGCTTGAGCAGCTCCGACCGGACCACCGATCGCTTGTTATCGCCCTTGCCCAATGCCCTCAGCAGGTCCTTCGCTGCCCGCAGCTGCGGGTCGGCCTGGACGTCCTTCGCGGCATGGGACGGATGCTTGGTCTTGCTTAGGAAGGTCTTGCCGGCGCGAAGCACGTCGTTGCGCTTCGCCTTCTCTTCCAGCCAGGGGAACTGGCGATAGAGCGCCTCATCGGACACTCTCGTTGATAGGTAATAGTCAGGCTGTTCGTTGGAAAGCTCCTCGATCAGTTGGAGCGCCAAGGTGGTCTTGCCGGTACCAGCATCTCCCTTGATCAGGAGGGAGTGGCCTCCGGATGAGCGAAAGAAATTTAATAGTTCGACTGGTGTGCGACCGCGATAACCTTCCTTCATACAGTCCCCTGCTCTCGAACATATTATTCATCCCCTCTTAATGATTTTCTGGCGATTATCATCTCAAAATCGGCCTCTTCCGAGCATGCCAGCAGCATTCTTGGCATGGGAATGAGACAAGAAATGGATGCTTAACTATAAAAACGGACCATCCATATTCGATGGCTGTGAGCATATGGTAATCTGTCCCCTGGACTATCGCTATGGGCGAGATGAGATGAAGGCCATCCTCAGCGAGGAGAACCGCCTGCGCATGCAGCTCAAGGTCGAGGCGGCGCTGGCATTGGCCCATGCGAAGGTGGGGGATTTCCCTATGGCGGACGCGAAGCTGATCGCCTCCGCCTGCGATCCGGCCCGGGTGGGCCTGGACCGGGTCAAGGAGATCGAGCTGGAAACGAAGCACGACGTCATGGCGATGGTCAAAGCGATCACGGAGAACGCCGGCAAGGCCGGGAGATATGTTCATTTGGGCGCTACGTCGAACGACATAGTCGACACTGCCACTGCACTGCAGCTCAGGTCCGCCCTCGACCTGCTCGAGGACGACATCGACAAGCTGGTGCTGACGCTGGCAAGGCTGGCGAGGAAGCACCGGGCCACCATCATGGTGGCGAGGACGCATGGCCAGTTCGCCATCCCCACCACCTTCGGGTTCAAGGTGGCCGGCTACATGACAGAGATGCTGCGCCACAAGGACCGGATCAGGGAGGTGCGGCGTCGAGCGGCGATCGGGAAGATGTCCGGGGCCGTTGGCACCGGCGCCGCCTTCGGAAAGAACTTCATGCCGCTCCAAAAGGAAGTGATGAAGCAGCTCGACCTGGGCTACGAAGAGGCGGCGACCCAGATCGTCAACCGGGACAGATACGCCGAGGTCATCAGCCTGCTGGCGTTGATATGCACCTCCTGCGAGCGCTATGCAACCGAGATCAGGAATTTGCAGCGCTCCGAGGTACAGGAGGTGGCGGAGGCGTTCGACAGCGAGAAGCAGGTCGGCTCCTCGACCATGGCCCAGAAGAAGAACCCGATTACTTCGGAGAACGTTTGCGGACTGGCTCGGATCGCGAGAGGGTTTGTCTACCCTGCACTGGAGGACATGATTCTCTGGCATGAGCGGGACCTGACCAATTCATCCGCGGAGCGGTTCATCATCCCCCACGCCTTCGTGCTCACCGATGACATTTTGGCCAAGATCGAAGAGGTGTTCGCGAACCTCGTGGTGAGGCCGGCCAACATGAGGCGTAACATCGAATCGTCCAGGGGTCAGATAATGGCCGAGGCGGTCATGATCGCCCTGGTGGACAAGGGGATTGGCCGGCAGGACGCGCACGCTATCGTGCGCAAGGCAAGCCTGGAGGCAGAGAAGGAAGGCGTGGACCTCAAGGACGTGCTGCTCGCCACCAAGGAGATCAAGAAGGTGATGGGCGAGAAGGAACTGGCCAAGATCATGGACCCTCGTAATTACGTCGGAATGGCGCCAAGCATGGTGGACGACGTCGTCAAATTGGCCGAGGGCAGGATCAAGCGCACCTGAGGGTTTTGAGACAA
>JACXTO010000190.1 GCA_016919565.1 Methanomassiliicoccaceae archaeon
CGGGCCTTTGTCCGTCGTGGCCAAGTCGTTGAATCTGGAGAGGCCTCGGGACATGTGCCCTGGGATGTCCACCATCGCGAAGGGGAGGTTCGAACCGATCCCGAAGATGTACTTCGGTAACATCGCGCCGGGCGGCTATGCTTGGGTCATCCCCAAGTCCGAGGGCGCGAACGTCGGATTAGGATACTCGCGGCTTTTCACTGACAAGAAGCTCCATGACTTCTGGGTGCCTTTCAAGCGCATCGTGGGCAAGGAGATTGGGCATCTCAACGGCAAGATGGTCCCCATGTCAGGACCGATATCGAGGACCGTGGTCGGCGACGCATTGGTGGTGGGGGATGCCGCCGGTCAGGTGATGCCAGTGAACGGCGGTGGGATTCCGATAGCCATGATCTGCGGTCGAATCGCTGGGAAAGCGGCGGCGGATCGGATCAAGAAGGACCTGGGTTTGGTCGAATACGAAAGGGAATGGCGTCGGCAGGTCGGCGGACCATTGCAGGTCGCGGTCAAGACCAAACGACTGGCGATGATGGCCTTCGGCAGCCAATGGCGACTGGAGATGGCCATGCGCATGCTGGGCGTGAAGCGCATGGGAAAAGCCATCCGCTGCCAATCAGTTTTTCCTTGATAGAGTGCTCTTCAACTCGCTGCCGCAGATGCTGCACTCCGGCAGCTCCTTGTCGAAGACCTTGCCGCAGCCCTTGCATCTCCAGCGCCATTTTCGGACCTCCTTGATTGCCTTGATCCCCACAGGCCTGAAAGGCATTTTCAGAAATGATGCAACGTTCTGGACCGAGTAGTCATCCGTCAGCAGCTCCGCCTCGAGGTCCAGCGCGAGGGCGATCACCTCCGCATCGGTCGGCGATATCCTGGTGCTGTCGCCGGTCTCGGCCGCTGCTTTCCTAACTTTCGCAAGGCTTGCTTTAGACGCATCGGACACATGCAACAGCTCGCCCCACAGCGAGGCGCGTCGGTCCTTGTACCGCTCCAGCTCCTTGACAACGCCGGGCGTAACGAACGCATCGGAATCCGCAGGCAGCTGCTCCATCGAGAACAGCGCCGACGTGTCCAGCACCACCTTCTTTCCCATGTTCAACAGGACATCATGCCTTCCTGAATAATAGTGATTCCCCTAGCAATGGCACTGGATAGATGCGAGGAACGGCCCGTCGGAAAACGTCTAGACCATACGGAAAAGGCCCCGTTATGTCAGAGCCTGGAAATTGCTTAACGTTATATACGGAAATCTCGTTCCAACCGCCGCGATGAGCGAGATCTGCGTGGACCAGCAGGTGCTAGATTTCATCAAGAAGGAGGGGAAGGACTATCGGGTTTCGACCGACTGCTCCGGCCCAGTGCTCCTATCCACCGACATGAAGCCGCCAAAGAACTCCGATATCAGGATTCCAGTCGGGAAGAACACGCTGTACATCTCGAGGGTTCAGGCGCGATACATCGACCGGGTGACCATGGACATGCTCTACGTGCCTGGCCGCGGGATCGGCTGCTTCATCTACGACGAGTGATCTCTTCGGCGCGGTCAGCGGCGTAGACGGTCATCTCGTCGTGATCGATGCGCTTCAGCTCATCGTAAACCATGTCGATACGCGCCATTGTCACCGGCCGCTTGGGGACGATTGTGCACGCTGATGGAGTACGGATCGATATGTCGAAGGTGCCGATGCGGTTGGCGATGTTCTCGATCTCTATCTTGTCAAGCCCGATCAGCGGGCGGAGGACCGGCATCTCGAGCTCCAGGCTCTCGGCGCGGATGTTCTGCACCGTCTGCGATGCTACCTGCCCCAACGAGTCGCCGGTGACGACCGCTTCCGCACCGATCCTTTTCGCGAACAAGCTGGCAGCGCGAAGCATGGTGCGCTTGCACAGCACGCATTGGAATCCTTTCCGGCAGGCGGTTGAGATGATCTCCTGGTTCCGGCCGTGGGGCGCTATGAAAAGTCTGATGGTCCGCCCGGTGACCAGCTCCAATCTATCACGGAGGTCTTGGACCTTCTCCACTCCGGTATCGTCCGAGTAGGGGCGGTTGTCCATGTGCAGAAGAACCGTCTCCGTTCCGCGCATCGTCATCATGTAGGCTGCGACGGGTGAATCGATGCCACCAGAGATAAGGCAGACGACCTTCAAGTTCGCAATCCCCACCTATTATGGCCGTATGCGGCAGGTCCGGAGATAATGATGATGGTGGATTTGATGGCGCTCAATTGTTCAACCTGGGCGTTTCGTTCCCGCCCAGTCCGGGGAAGACCACTTCCTCCTCGTCCTCTTCCGATTCGACGATGATGGTGAAAAGCATGTTAACTATCTCCTTCATCTGTTTCACCTCGTTCCTGAGTTCGGTGATCTCCCGGGAGAGATCTTCGTTGGTCTTCGCCATTTGCCTTCGCCTCCGCACCCATTCTAATCGTTGTATATCATTCTTCCTTTCGTCCGGAGCAATTCGCTGATATTCTCCCTGAACTTCTGGATGCTTTCATTCTCGGGCTTGGCCCTAGAACTCCACTTCCCCGTAGTCGTCGGACAGCTTGCGCATCTCCGAGCGCTCGCAGGTGTTGCACCACAGCCCCTTGTCCTTTCGGACCATCGGCTGCCGGCACCTTCGGCACAGCGCCTTGATGACCCCAAGATGCGGTCCGGCGGTCGTCAGTTGCACGGAAGGCCTCGGCTGGGTGACCTTCGCACGGATGATGTCGCTCGGCCTGAGCTCCCTTCCCACGTCCTGCACATAATCGGTCGAGAGCTTCGAGATGTGGATGGTGCCATTGGTATCGCCGGTTATGTTGCGCTCCTTTCCCTCCTTGGCGACGACCTCGCAGATGGCCATGCAATTGCGAACGTCGGTCACAGCGCAGAACACCATGTCCCCCTGCTCTAGCTCCACCATTGGGTTGGTCGCTATCACTGTCGCAGTCTTCTCGTCCAGGTCGAGCTCCAGCTCGCCCATCAATGCCGCGTAGACTATGCCGTCCTCCTCGAACGTGCCGTCAGCGGGCAGGAACTCCTCCACCACCGCGACTTCCTCGCCTGGAAGGACGGGCCTCTTTTCTTTCATTGTGTTTCACCTAATGTTGAGACGTCTGGACGCGGAACAAGATGACCTCCACGTCCTTCTTTGCCTTTTTATGGAACGCGAATGTATGAGGAATCTCGAATTTATACCTTTTCTGGACCTCCCCCGCGGCGCCGTTGGACCTGATCAGGCTCTCGACGAACTCCTGGGTCTCGGCCAGATGGAGGGAGTAGACAATAGTTGCCGATCCCAACGCCCTTTCGAGGAATGGCCGGTCTGCATGGCGCCGCTGAGCCCCAAAGGGCGGGTTCATCACGACGGTATCGACCTTCTCCTGGAAATCGCTGGCATTCATGCGGAGCAGACGGACCTCCGCCCCAAGGTCGCGAGCATTCTGCTCGGCGACCTGGAGCGCGGCGTCGTCAACGTCTACGCCCACGACCTCCCTCGCGCCGAGCAGCCAGGCGCCGATCGCTAGCATCCCGGTCCCGCATCCCAGGTCCAGGACCTTCCTGTCGGCGATATCCCCTTGGACATACGCCGAGAATAGCATGTCGGCGGCGATCGTTGCTGGTGTGACGTACTGCTCCAGGTCAGCCTTCGGACTGTCGAACGGCTTTACCTTCTGCAATGACATCTCCAGGTCCTTCTTCTTCATCTTTGCCGCCTCGACATCAATGTTCTCAGATCAGGTGACCAAATCATCAGAGGCCTTAATCATTTTCTCCGACCGTAGAATCCGGCGAGATCGCATCCATAGGTCATTGGTTCAGGCCGAGGTTCAGGAAATCCGCGCTGGTCAGGATCCCGACTATCTGCCCTTTCCGGGACACCAGGACGGCCTCGTCCCTCTGCAGATGCACCGATGCCAGTTGTATCGGGGTGTCCTCGCTAAGTATCGGGAATGGCTCGGACATTATCTCCTCGACCCGGGTCTGCATGACCTCGTCGTAGCTCTTCCTGCCATTCCTCGTCTCTTCGATGGTGTAATCGCGTATCCGGTCGTCGGTGACCCCTCCAACGACCCGTTCCCCGTGTAGTACTGGTAATTGCGTGAACCTGCCCTTCATCATGCGCTCGACGCTCTCACCAAGCGTCTGGTCCGGGGTGACGAAGATCACGCCTCGTGTGGCCAGGTCCCCCACGGACAACTGCCCGCCCAGCTTCATTCCCTCCACCTTGCGGCGCCTGAGCACCTCCTCGAACGCCATCAGGATCTTGCGAACGTTGCTGTAGGA
>JACXTO010000027.1 GCA_016919565.1 Methanomassiliicoccaceae archaeon
AATTCCCAGAATCCGGTATCGCCTTAGTCCGATGCATAGACGAGGAAGGGTGGCCGACCGCGGAAGCGCGCGATCGGTCGTTAATCTCAGGTTCACTTGATGAAGTCAAGGTCCGCTCCCTTGAGCCTCGTGAACTCGGACGTCCGTCCGATGATCTGCTTGGACTGCACGCCAGCCACGATCACCATGACCCGGATCTTGTGCTCCAGGGCCGGGTCGATCGCCGCTCCCCATATGATGCGAGCGTTGGGGGAAACGCGCTTCTGGACCTCCTCCGCGACCCTCTCCGCGTCGCTGATCGTCATGTCGGGACCGCCGATGACGTTCACCAGGACGCCGTTGGCGGCGGAGATGTCGACCTCGAGCAGCGGCGAGTTGAGCGCCGCCTCAATTGCCTCCATGGCGCGGTCCTCGGCGTGACCGTCGCTCTCTCCCAGGCCGATCATGGCCACGCCCGCTCCCTTCATGATCGTCTTCACATCGTTGAAGTCCAGGTTGACCAACCCAGGCTTGGTGATCAGTTCGGTGATGCCCTTGATGGCCCGCATCAGCACCTCGTCCGCGACCTTGAACGCCGCGTTGAGCGAGAGCCTCGGCACCAGCTCAAGGAGCTTGTCGTTCGGGACCACTATGACCGTATCGGCCACGTTCCGCAGCCGCTCCAGCCCCCATTCGGCATTCTCCATGCGGTGACGTCCCTCGCCCTTGAACGGGGTGGTGACGACGGCGACCGTGAGCGCGCCCATCTCCTTGGCTATCTGCGCTATGGTGGCGGCTGAACCGGTCCCGGTCCCCCCGCCCATTCCCGCGGTGACGAAAACCAGATTGGCGTCCTCCAGGACCTTCTTTATCTCCGGCTCGGCCTCCAATGCCGCGGCCTCTCCCACTTGGGGAAGCGCTCCTGCCCCCAGACCCCTGGTGCTTCTCCGGCCCAGCAGTATCTTGTGAGGCGCCCTGATCGCCAGCAGATGCTGCGCATCGGTGTTCGCCGCATACATCTCCGCCCCGGCAATGCCCTCGGCGTAGATGCGGGCGATCGTGTTCGAACCGCCTCCACCGCACCCTATGATCTTGACGTTCGTCCTCAGTTTCTGCAGAAGCTCGATCAGTTCCGCATCTGAGGCGTCCCCGGCTGCTTCCGGCGGTTGTTGCATGCCATAGCTCGTAACTGGCCCAGTGCCAGCTAATCCGCTATCTCTGGCCAGCGCTTCCTCGACGAGTGATTTCATTATCCCATCCATCCCTGAGCCCGGACTGGCTCCAACCAGATCGCATCCCTTCTGGTCGCAGATAAATGTCGCTAGCCAGTATTTAATTGTTATTGAATTGTCCGACGGTTGGTCTGCCAAGACCGAAGCCGACCGCGCAGAACGAATACTATATTCCGTTGGCCGCTCTTCACATCACCATGAGGGCGAGGGCGGAAGTGAAATTCACTGGCATCGTTCAGGGAGTGCATTTCCGCGATTACACCCGACGCTTCGCCAATCAGCAGAGGGTCTATGGCTGGGTGCGCAACCTACCCGATGGAACGGTGCAGGCGATCTTCGAGGGTGACAAGCACGACATCGAGGAGGTCGTCCGCAGGTTGCGGGAGGAGCACCCCCGTGCCCGCATTGAGAAGATCGACGTCCGCTGGGCCGATTGCGTCGATGAGTTCAAGAAGTTCCAGATCCGCTCCTGATCAATTCCGGACCCTGATGCCATAGACCGCCAACGGGTTGTCGACATGGATTTTTAATGCCTGTTCCTCGGTCATCAGCCCGGATTGCAGCAGGCTCGTCGTCCGTTTCGGGACCGTCGCGATGGAGAGGACGGCTCCAGGCCTACGAAGGTCGTCAAGATAGTCCGTCTCTAGTAAGAAGCGCGAGCCCTTCTCCAACGCCTCCTGCACGAACTCCCTCTTGGCCAGCACGGACGGGAAAAGCCCGGAGTTCTCCTCTTCGAGGACGAGCGGGGGGGAGTAGTGCTTCACCACTTTGTTCCGCTGAAGCCCCACCTTGTCTGCCATCAACGCCATCTCCCTCATGTTCTCTGGCGTGGCGGACTCGGTGTGCAAGATCACGGGGCATCCGGCCTCCTTGGCTAGCTGCATACCGTAGCTCATTATCTGGTTCGATGCCTCCATGATCTCCGGCGGTACCGGGAAATGAGGCCGTCCGATCTCCCCGATGCCGACCGCCTTTCCTTCCTGCACTAGCCTTTGCGCAGACTCCATGCCCGCCTTCATTATCTCGATCGCTTTGTCGAGCCCTTTCTTCTCGGCCAGATGGATCAGGAGAACTGGATATGGTCCCACAGTCACATCGATCCCGACCTTCGTCTCCGATCGGCATCTCTCCGCCATCCTGAGGGTGATCTCGTAGGATGATGGGAAATCCGCCGCGGAATCTATCCTCACTTCGTGATAGGGAAGGTGGCTCAGGATCAGATGAGTCCCTCCCGCCTTCGCGAACTCCTTGACCGCCTCGACGTTATGGCCTTGGGGCTGCAGGTGCACATGGTTATCGAAGATCGGGAGGGACATGCGGTATCTGAGTAACCGGCGCGTCGATTTCAATTCTTCTGTTAATGAAGGCAAGGGAAGAACCTTGATGCTCGAGCTTGATGGAGATGGCATGAATCTGACAAATGAGAGTTACGTGATCACGATCAGCGGCAAGAATTCAGTGGAATCATATTACCGGGACGAGAGGGGCTGGCACAAGGTGAGCGCGCGTGGGCGCAAGTTCCCAGCCACAGCAGAGCAGATATTGAATCACGTGCTGCCGGCAGTGGCTGGCATCAAGCCAAATGTAAGGATTAAGGTGGAGTATTTCAACGATCCTGATAAGCGAGTTCTGGAAGGCCCGCAAGGCAAAAGGGCTATCTGAGCAACATTGTGTCCAAACCCACTGTATTTTTTTTATTGCTACAAGGCGTCAGAAAAAGATGGGTCAGGGTGGTGGGCCAGGAAAAGCAAGTTCGTGAGGTACGGGGATCCATATCTTTGGGGATGATATGGATTGTGATTACCGGGCCCACCAAGAAAGGGAATAAATTGCTAGATATTAAAGAATAGTTTAGCTGCCAGATACTTAAAATTCATAAATGAACGCAATATGCTAATATTTATTATGATAATGATTTATAATGCAAGCGTAGACATTTGAAATGCTGTACAAATATTATTGGACAACGAGCAATCCACCAACCTTTATATAATCACAGCTAAATACTGACATTTGTCCGACAATGGTCGGACGTACGCATCGACAAAGAGTTGCGCCATGACCGATTCCGAACGCATCACGGTCAGGATTCCAGCGGAGAAGCTGAAGGCATTGCAGGAGCTCGTGGACAGGGGCAAATTCCCGACCATCTCCGATGCTATACGTGCAGCGCTGGATTCCTTCGTCGAGAAGCACTTCACCCCGGAGTATATCGAGCGGATCACTGTGGAGCTGCCGAAGGGCAGCGTGGTGGAGCTGGAGACACTGGTCATGGACGGGGACTCGGTCTCGGTGGACGATGCTATCAGGAACGCGGTCAGAGAGTACGTGCGCAAGCGCGTCAGCCGCGCCATGGAAGAGATGAAGTAACGAAGGATCGCGAGAACACATCGGATGGGAGTGTTCGCTATGGGATGGGAATACGTGACGGAAGATGACCTATCAGGTAGCGTACGCGATCTTCGCATCGTCATCGTCGGTTGCGGAGGGGGCGGCTGCAACAGCGTCCATCGGCTCAACAGCATGGGGCTGGAGGAGTCGGTCGACACCATCGCCATCAACACCGATCGTCCACATCTTTCTCACATCAAGGCGCACAAGCGCCTGCTCATCGGTCAGGGCATAACCAATGGCACCGGGTCGGGAGGGAATCCCGACGTCGGGAAGGCCTGCGGGATCAACGCCGAGCCGGAGATCACCAAGGTTCTTCAGGGCGCAGACCTCACTTTCATCACCGTCGGCCTGGGAGGGGGAACGGGCACTGGCCTCGCCCCTATCGTGGCTGAGGTTGCGCGTCGTCTTGGCTCCGTGGTCATCGTCATCGCGACCACGCCGTTCGAGGTTGAGCTCGGGCGGCCGAAGGTCGCGCTGCGCGGCTTGAGGGAGCTGCGCGGGGTGAGCGACACCATCCTTCTTCTCGACAACAACCGGCTGCTGGACATGGTCTCGAACCTTCCGGTGCAGCAGGCGTTCCTGGTCATGGACCAGCTGATTTCTGAGATGGTGAGGGGCATCATCGAGGTGATCAGCAAGCCCTCGCTCATCAACCTGGACTTCGCGGACCTGAAGACGATTCTGGGGCATGGGGGCATCTCCACCGTGCTATACGCGGAGAACTCCGACCCGGATGCGCTGGTGCGGGACGCATTGAACAATCCGCTGCTGGAGATCGACATAGCCGGTGCCACAGGTGCTCTGGTCCACATCACCGGCGGGAACAATCTCACGCTCAAGCGGGTGAACA
>JACXTO010000191.1 GCA_016919565.1 Methanomassiliicoccaceae archaeon
CGCGGCCATGAGATACACCGAATGCCGCATGGATAAGATCGCCGAGGAGATACTGCAAGACCTGGAGAAGGACACGGTCGACTGGGCAGACAACTTCGATGGCAGCCTCAAGGAACCATCGGTCCTGCCGGCCAAATTGCCAAATCTGCTTGTCAACGGATCATCTGGAATAGCGGTAGGCATGGCCACTAACATCCCTCCTCACAATCTCCGAGAGGTCGTTGACGCGCTCGCCGCCATGATCGACCGTCCGGACATGGAAACGCTGGACCTGATGCAGTTCATCAAAGGCCCCGACTTCCCCACCGGCGGGATCATCTACGGCTATAGCGGGATATTGGAGGCGTACTCCACAGGCAAGGGCCGGCTGAAGGTCCGCGCCAAGGCGAAGGTGGAAGATACCGCCGCCAAGAGGCGGATCATTGTTACGGAGATACCGTATCAGGTCAACAAATCGAACCTGATCGAGTCGATCGCCGAGCTGGTCAAGGACAAGCGCATCGAAGGCATCACCGACCTTCGCGACGAGAGCGACCGCGAGGGCATGCGCATCGTCATCGAGCTGCGGCGCGACGCCATGGAGGAGATCGTTCTCAACCAGCTGTTCCAGCACACCCAGATGGAGGTTACCTTCGGCGTGATCAACCTCGCCCTGGTCAACAACGAGCCCAAGGTGCTGACGCTGAAGGAGACGCTCAATCATTACCTCTCATACAGGAAAGAGATCGTCATCCGCCGCACCAGGTTCGAGCTGGGCGAGGCGCGGAAGCGCGAGCACATCCTCATCGGCCTGATCAAGGCGGTCGATGCGCTCGATGAGACGTTGCACATCATCCGTTCGGCGCAGAGCCCCGAGGAGGCCCGGTCGGGCCTGATGGCCCGGTTCGAGCTGGACGAGGAGCAGGCCAAGGCCATTCTGGACATGCGCCTGCAGAAGTTGACCGGTCTGGAGATCGAGTCGCTGAGGCAGGAGTTCCGGGAGCTGGAGGAGCTGATCCAAAGGCTCGAGGCGATATTGGCCGACGACGGGAAGATAATGGGCATCATCCGCGCCGAGCTGGTCGAGCTGCGCGAACGCTACGGCGACGACCGGAAGACAGAGATCGTGCACGACGCCATCGACCTGGACGATGAGGACCTGATCCCCATCGAGGAGATGGTGATCATGATCACCCAGGACGGATACGTCAAGCGCCTGCCGCTCTCCACCTACAAGGAGCAGCGCCGCGGTGGCATCGGCCTCATGGGCATGGAGACGAAGGAGGAGGACCACGTCACCGACATGTTCGTTTCCTCCACCCACGATAACATCATGTACTTCACCAACCGGGGGAAGATGTTCATGCAGAAGACCTACCGCATCCCGGTGGGCAGCAGGCATTCCAAGGGCCGGCCGATCGTCAACCTCCTTCCGAAGCTGGAGGAGGGAGAGAAGGTCATCGACAAGCTGCCGGTGAAGGAGTTCGACGAGAAGCACTACCTGGTCTTCGCCACCCGGAAGGGCATCATCAAGAAGACGCAGCTCGACTCGTACAAGAACGTCCGCTCCAACGGCATCATCGCCTTGGGCATGAAGGAGGGCGACGAGCTGATCGATACCAAGCTGACCGACGGCACGAAGGAGATCGTCCTGGCCACGAGGAACGGCCGCGCCATCAGGTTCAACGAGAGCGACGTCCGCCCCATGGGCAGGCCGGCGCGGGGCGTCATCGGCATCCGTCTGTACGAGGGCGACGAGGTCGTCTCCATGGCGATCGTCACCGCCGAGAGCAAGCTGCTGACGCTGACCGAGAACGGCTATGGCAAGGTCTCGATCGTCGGCAAATGGGAGGTCGTCGAAGGTCCGGCGCCGGAAGAGGAAGAGATCGTCGAGGCCGAGCCGGAGGGCACCGAGCCAGCGGAGGAGAGGGAGGAGCGGGACGAGTACCGCAAGACCCGGCGCGCCGGGCGCGGCGTGAAGGCTCTGAGAGTAACGGAAAGGAACGGCAGGGTGCTGTCTGTGCTCGAGGTCGGGGACGATGACGGAATAATCATCGCCTCAGACGCCGGCAACGTCATGCGCACCTCGGTCTCGGACTTCCGGGTCACGAGCAGGGTGACCATGGGCGTCCGCGCCAAGCGTCTCGAGGAGGGCGAGAAGGTGATCGCCGTGCAGCGCCTGGTAGGCGAGAAGGATAGGATGGCTGTGGCCGAGGTCGAGGTCAAGGAGGACGTCAGCATGCTGCCGCCAGAGGAAAAGGAGAACGGCGCCGACCGGTCCAAGGACCGATGCGAGGACGGCGACAAGTGAGCCCGGCTGGCAGGACTCCATGACGATTCCTGGTGCAAAAGTATTATATTCGCAACAATGATTGAATTGCGTCACATTCCGCGGTGCGATAACATGTTCAAGAACTCCATACCTGGCCTCGACAAGGTCTTCAGAACCGATATCGAACCTCCAAAGGTCGTGCTGATAACCGGTCCTCCGGGATCGATGAAGACAAGCTTCTGCTACTCCCTCATGTCCTCGTACCTGGAGAAGAGCAAGGAGTTCGGGCTCTACGTCACGCTCGAGGAATCGGGCCGCAGCCATCTGGTCAACATGAGATCTCTGGGGATGAAGGTCAGCACGAACCTGGAGATCTCGGACTATACGGACCTTCGCGAGCTGGACGAGGTGGTCGAGGTCGACTCCCCGACCGACTATGTGCAGTTCGTCGAGCAGAGCCTGAAGTACTACAAGAAGAAGCATGGCGACCGGTTCACGGTATTCACGCTGGACTCATTGGGCGCGCTGTACAGCCTGATGGAGGACCAGGAGGGCATGAGGAAG
>JACXTO010000192.1 GCA_016919565.1 Methanomassiliicoccaceae archaeon
AACTTGTCGGGGCATTGAAGCCAGTGGACCGGGCATTGCTGGGCCGGGAGGGGGACATGTTCGAGATAGTGCTCCAGGAGAAGCCAGATATCATCGCGCTAGGTTACGATCAACAGTTCGATGAGAAGGAATTGGAGAGGCGATTGGCCGAGAGGGGATTGACGGTCAAGGTGGTCCGGCTGCACAAGTTCGAGGACGACCTCAATGGGACCAGGAAGATCATCCAGAAGATCATGGAAGGGGACGCCACCAAGCGAGGCAGGAAGAGGGCGGGGGAAGACTCGTGAAGTTGATCGGCATCGCTGATACCACCTTCGCCCGGGTCGATATGGGCGCTCAGGCGATCAACGAGCTCAAGAATATGGGCACCGGTTTCAAGGTCGTTCGGTACACCGTGCCTGGCATCAAGGACCTGCCGGTGGCGTGCAAGAAGCTGTTCGAGGAGCAGGGATGCGATATCGTCATGGCGCTGGGAATGCCGGGCGCGAAGGCGATAGACAGGCAATGCGCTCATGAGGCCTCGACCGGATTGATCGGCTGCCAACTGATGGTCGGCAAGCACATCATCGAGGTCTTCGTCCACGAGGACGAGGCATCGAACGAAAAGGATTTGGCATGGTTAGCCGAGCGCCGGGCAAGGGAGCATGCGCGCAACGCGTACAATTTGCTGTTCAGGCCGGAAGAGCTGAGCAAGAACGCTGGCAAGGGCCTCAGACAGGGTTATGAGGACGCCGGGCCGGCGAGGGAGTGAGAAGATGAAGAAGTACAACCTGGGAATTGTGGTATCGGAATACAACTTTGACATAACGTCCATGATGCTGGAGCGGGCGAAGGCACAAGCGAACTTCCTGGAGGTCAACGTGGCCAAGGTGGTCACGGTCCCGGGGGTCTTCGACATGCCTCTGGCAGTAAAGAAGCTGCTGATGAACAAGGGGATCGACGCCGTCGTGACACTTGGAGCGGTTATCGAAGGGGAGACGGAGCACGACGACATCGTCATCACGAATGCGGCAAGGAAGATGACCGATCTCTCCGTGGAGTTCATGAAGCCGGTCGGCCTCGGGGTAACCGGTCCTGGCATGACCCGCCTCCAGGCGCAGGACAGGGTCGAGAAGGCTGGCGAGGTCGTCGAGTCCGTTGTGAAGCTGCTGAAACGCCTCGAATGATTTTGGATTAATTCGACCGTGCGGCCCCTAATAGCTGGGGCCGCCAGTCCCGACTTTCATCTTGTCCGGTTCAGCCATTCTTCTTCATGAAGGCCTCGAGCCGGTCATAGGCCTCGCTCAGCACATCGACCGGAGGCAGGAATACGGAGCGGAAATGCCCCGCGCCGTATTCGGGGTCGAAGCCGGAGCCATGGACGAAGAGCACATGCGCCTCCTTCATGACATCCAGGACGAACTGCTTGTCCGACCTCCACTTCTTTGATTCAATCTTGGGGAAGATGTAGAATGCGCCCTTGGGCATAGTCGTCGAAATGCCCTTAATCTCGTTCAAGCGCTTGTGGGTGAACTCGCCCCGCTTCTTCAGCTTGGTCCGGGTCTTCTCCATGTGCGATCTCGGACCTTTCAAGGCCTCGAGTACCGCGAATTGGCACGGATGGTTGGCGCAGAGGCGCAGGCGCAGCTGCTTCACGAAGCCTTCCTTTATCTCATCTAATACGCCCTCGGGATCGCGGAAGGCGCTGTAGCCGAGCCTCCAGCCAGGGAGCAGGTCCACCTTGGAGAACCCGTTGAGAAGCACGACCGGGATGTCCTTCGCCAGCGATGCCGGGGAATGGTGCTCTCCCTCGAACGTCATCATGTCGTAGATCTCATCGGAGATGAGGAACATGTCATTTGAACCGACTATGTCGGTGATGCCTTTCAGGACCTTATCCGAGTACAAGGCCCCAGTAGGATTGTTCGGGTTGATCACGACCAGCGCCTTCGTCCGCTTCGTCACCTTCTTCTTGATGTCGTCGAGGTCTGGCTGCCAATCGTTCGACTCGTCGGTCCGATACGCTACCGGCACCCCCCCGAAGTACTTGACGTACTCGATGTAAGATGGATACGATGGGCCGGGAACGAGTACCTCATCGCCGGGATCGACCGAAGCCGCGATCAGGTCCTGGATGCTCTCGCTCACCCCGTTCGTGATGAACACGTTGTCAGCGGACATCTCGATCTTGTTCTTCCTCCGCTCCTTGTCCGCCAATGCCTCCCGAAGCTCTGGTACGCCCTCCTCATTGGCGTAGCCGTTGTCGCATTCCTCCACGGCGCGGCACAAAGCCTGGCGCACGTTCACTGGGGTCTCGAAATCCCATTTGTTCGGGTCCCCAATGTTCAGCTTGATCAGCTCTATCCCCTGCATTTCCAGCTCTCTCGCCGGGACAGTGACCTCCCTGATCGCGTAATCGATGTCCATTGAGCGTTTGGTGGCCCGCATGTCAAATCGTCTCATGCCCAAATTCCCGTTCATATATATCAAGTTTGGAACTCAAACGGACCTGATGTGCATAATTTGGATGAAATCAGGATATTTTTAATAGGACGGGGGTCCTCCAGCGGCTGAAACATGAGCTTGACAAGATTGGGGAAGATGCACTTGCGCTGGTGCGATCACTGCAACCTGCCCATACTGGAGCAGGAACGGTGCGACCTTTGCGGCGGTGCGACCAGGAGCATGGAGATCACTCCCCCAGGAGACATAAGGCCGGGGTTCGAGGCGGACGTCCGGCTCGTCCGTGAGATCGTGGACAGGCAGTTCGGCGAAGGCTGCGGCCTATCGCTGCTGCCGGAAGGGAAGCCGCTGATAATGAGCAAGATCCCAGGCCTCGACCGGATGGACGAGGTCATAATCGATGGAAGCGTCGCGGGAACGGTCCGCTACGACTTCGGGAAGGGGTACACCTTCGTCACCAGAATGCCGGCCGCCCGCGCCATTCAGGATCGGATGACGCGAGGCTACGCCGTCGTCAGCGACGATGCCGTGGAGTTCATCCTGAAGGGTCTGAACCTGCTCATGCCTGGGTTGAAGGAGGTTCATCCAGGGGTGCGTACCGGGGATGAGGTGATCGTCCTTACGGAAGGCCGGCAGGCG
>JACXTO010000193.1 GCA_016919565.1 Methanomassiliicoccaceae archaeon
AACCGCTTCAGGATGGGCTATTGCAGCATCCTGATGAAGGTCGTGGCCATCTCATCGATTCTCGATTCACCGGAAATCCCCGAGTTCGTGGCGGAGTACGTCCTCTACCACGAGATGCTGCATTCGGAGAAAGGGATGGATTCGATGAGGTCGCAGCACAACGCGGAGTTCCGACGCATGGAGCGAAAGCATCCCCGTTCCAGGGAGGCGGAGGAGTGGCTCAGGCGCATCGCTCGTGAGGCTAGATGATCGCTAGGATCGGTACAGGCACCACTCCGCGGTCGGACGACAAGGCTATCATATTCCCGAGCGATTGTATGACCATGGCCGAAGCCGTCCCCAAGAGGCAATTCGTCAAGGACCTGAAGGAGGGAGAGGAGGTCGAGACGACCTTTTCGGTCAAGTTCAAGAAGCCGATCCGCAAGTATGCCAGGGGCTTCATGTTCGAACTGCGCCTCTCGGACCGGAGCGGGGAGATCAATGCCAAGTATTGGGGTCTGAACGAAGAGGATGCCGTCCGTAACGTCTACGGCAGCTTCGTCGCGAACGACGTCGTCCTGGTGAAAGGACTGGCCGGCAGCTATCGGGACGTTCCGGAGATATCGATCAACCCGGATAGCAAGGGAAGAATATCGAAGGTCGAACTGAGCTGCATCGACCTGAAGGACTTCGTGGACGTCAGCGACAACGACCTGGAATCGATGCGCCAAGAGATCGCGCAGGCGGTATGCAGCGTTCATAACCATCACCTGCGACAGCTTCTGGAGCGCGTTTTCACGGACGAGTTCATGGGCGAGTTCGTGAAGGCCCCAGCTTCCATGTGGCTGCATTGCAATTGGGTGGGCGGACTGGCCGAGCACACGCTCAATGTGATCCGCACCTGCGAGTTCCTTTCGATAAGCTACCCCGAGTTGGACCGTGACCTCCTGGTGGCGGGGGCGCTATTGCACGACATCGGCAAGGTCCTGGAGTATGATGTGAAAACCAGCATCGACGTCTCCGAGGAGGGCATGCTTAGGGGGCACATCATCATCGGGGCGGAGATGGTATCCCGTGCCTGCGACAAGATCGAGGGAATGCCAGATTCCTTGAGGTTGAAGATAATCCACATCGTCCTATCAAGTCACGGAGAGCTCGAGTTCGGCTCGCCGAAGAAGCCTCAGTTCCCCGAGGCGGTTGCGCTTCATTTCGCGGACGATATCGACGCCAAGTTGGAGCAGTACATCGCGGCGAAGGACGGGGCGCAGACCGAGGACCCCTGGATATACCACAGGAAGCTGGGCCACATCTATCTCAGATGAGCGTGTCCGAAGCGGACTCCCTATTCCTTCCTGAGCACATTCTCGAGCGTTTCGGACAGCTCTTCGACCGTATATGGCTTGGGAATGAGCCCACAGAACCCATATGCCCTGTAGTTCTCTACGATAGGATCGTTCATCAGGCCGGTGCTGATCAGAGCACGGACATCTGGATCGATTATCATCAGTAGGCGGATCACCTCTCGCCCGCCAAGGCCGCCTTTCACCGTCAGATCGAGTATCACGGCGTCGAAGGGCTTCCCGGTCAAGCTCTGCAATCGGAAAGCGTCGATGGTCTCTTCGCCTCTCCTGGTCAGGACAACCTCATAATCCAGATATGTCAGCACATCGCCCATTATCTCCAGGACTGGAGGATCGTCATCTAGGACCAGCACTCTTCCCTTCGTGGACATATCTAACCTGATCTAGTTGATTCAAACGGCATTTTGAACGTAAAAGGGTGAGTTCGTAGAATCATCCATGATAGAAATGCCCCGGGTGTCCCCTGGCCCTAACAGATTGGTTCACGGACGGGCGGAGCCCTATTCTCCCCACACTGACCCGGGCCAGGGGTTTTTTGTTGTGCTCCGGGGTTGTCCTCCAGTCATGACGCGACGTCACATCGCAGTTCCTGCAGGGACCCATAATGCGGTGCACTGTTCGCCCCCAGCTTAGTTAGAGGTTCACCTGTCCCCTCTGAGTATTTGGAGGCAGCGCTTCCTACACGGCCCTGAGTATTAAATCTTTCACTTGACTCAATATCTCGACCATTCCCACCCGATGGAACGAAGAGCTTTATCTGCGGCCGGGGATTATTCGACCGATGCCGATTTCGGTGGGCTGCAGCGGATGGTCGTACGATGACTGGGTCGGCAAGTTCTATCCGATGGACCTGGCGAAGAAGAAGGGCGAATGGTTCTCGTTCTATGCCGGCTATTTCAATTGCGTGGAGATAAACTCCACTTTCTATCGGCCGCCGAACGATTTCATGGTGAACTCCTGGATCATGAAGGCCAAGCCCCATCAAGGATTCGAGTATTCCGTCAAGATGCCCCAGCTTGTCACTCATGAATCGATGGTGAAAGGCGAAACGCTGAGCGCGAGCGAACAGGCGCTGAGCTTCGAACGCATCTGCGTCAAACCACTGGCGCGAGAAGGGATGATGGGCAGCGTGCTGTTCCAGCTCTCCCCCTACTTCAGGAACGAGGGTACCTCGCAGAAGACTCTGGTGGGCGTTCTGGACGCGGTGGACCATGGCAACGTCGATTACTCGGTCGAGTTCAGGCACCGGTCCTGGCTGGACGAGAGCAGGAGGGAGATCGTCGCCGAAGTGGCCGAATTGCTCGAGGAGCGCAACGTCGCCATAGTGCTGGTCGACGGCCCGGGGTTCCCCATCACCCACAGGGAGACGGCGGACCATTCCTACGTTCGCTTCCACGGCCGCAACTACGACATCTGGTATAACGACGAAAGCGAAGACGATCTGCGGCTGAATCGTTATGACTACATTTACTCAAAGGAGCAGCTGGAGGCGTGGGTGCCTAGGATCAAGGAGGCGGAGAAGGACTATTCCAAGGTCAGGGTATTCTTCAACAATCACGCGACCAGCAAGTCGGTCCGAAACGCCTTCGACATGATGGACCTCCTGAACATCGAGCACAAGAGCAAGGAGATAAGATTGCAGGACCAAAAGACGCTTTCCGAACTGTAGGGCCAGAATCCGGACAAAGGGATGAGACGCACGTTTTTAACGTCGTCGCAATATTATGAGGAAGAGGGACCGAGCAATGAAGGAGCTTTTTGAACCCTCATGCATCGCGGTCATCGGTGCCGCCCGAGAGGAGACCAAGATCGGCCATATCGTCCTCAAGAACCTGGTCGACTCAGGATTCCCAGGGAAATTGGTCCCAATCAATCCCAAGGCCAGTGAGATACTGGGACTGAAATGCTATGGCTCGATCCTCGACGTGCCCGATGTTGTGGACATGGCGGTCATCTGCGTTCCCAACGAACATGTCCCGGACGTGGTGGACAACTGCGGCAAGAAGGGAGTGAGGGCGGTCATCATCGTCAGCGCCGGATTCAAGGAAATGGGCAAGGAGGGCGCGGAGCTGGAAAGGCGGGTGGCCGAGAACCGACAGAAATACGATATGCGAATCCTTGGCCCGAACTGCCTAGGCGTGATCAACACCCATGCCAAGATGAATGCCACCTTCACGAGGAACTATCCGCGGGAGGGAGGGATCGCGATCACGTCCCAATCAGGCGCGATCTGCTCGACGTTGCTGGACTGGTCCAAAGAGGTTAAGGTCGGATTCTCCAAGTTCATCAGCGTGGGAAATAAGGTAGATATCGACGAGGCCGATCTGTTGGAGTATCTCCGCGACGACCCGCGGTCGAAGGTGATCGGCCTATACATCGAAGGAACGGATCGAGGGATCGATTTCATGAAGCAGGCCTCGCTCACCTCGGTCTGCAAGCCGGTCATCATCCTGAAATCGGGAAGGACCAGCAGTGGCGCAAAGGCTGCGTCCTCGCATACGGGGGCGATGTCAGGCAGCGACAAGGTCTATGAGGCCGCGCTCAGCCAATCTGGGACGATCAGGGTGAAGTCCCTGGAGGAGCTGTTCGACCTCCTTCTGGCCTTCTCCAGCCTTGCGCCGCTCGGACCGGGTGGCGTGGCGATCGTCACCAATGCCGGCGGCCTTGGCGTCCTGGCGGCGGATTCGTGCGGCGATTACGGGTTGAGCATGGCTGCATTCACGCCTGAAACGATACAGAAGCTCAAAGCGGGACTGCCCGAAGAGGCTAATTTCTACAATCCAGTCGACGTGATCGGAGACGCGGACGCCGCGCGCTACGAGTTCGCGATCCGCGCGGTCATGGATGATGCCAACGTTTCAGCTGCAATAGTGCTGCTGGCTCCCACGGACAGAGTGGACATACCTTCGGTGGCGAACCTTCTGGCCAGTTCTGCCGGGACGTCCGCGAAACCAATGGTGGCGACCTTCGTCGGGGGGGTGGACGCGATGAAGGGAGTGCGGATCCTTAGACAGGCTGGTATCCCGCACTACGAGAGCCCAGATCGCGCGGTGAGGGCGTTGAGCGCCATGGTCGAGTATCAGAGATCGCAGCACGTGAAGGCGAAGAGCAAGGCCGTCCAGGTGCATGGAGACAAAGCGATCGTGAGGGCACTTCTAGATCAGGTGAAGGCGGAAGGAAGGATGGGCCTGAGCGAATCGGAGGGCAAGTCAATACTGAAAGCCTACGGGATCCCGGTGCCTTCCGAGGGGATAGCCAGGACGGAAGAGGAAGCAGTTCGCCTGGCGGATCGGATCGGTTACCCCGTTGTGCTCAAGATCGAGTCGCAGGACATCTCCCACAAGACCGACGTCGGCGGTGTGGTCGTCGGCGTCGCTTCGGCGGAGGACCTTCGGAAGCAGTTCTCATTGTTATTGAGCCGGGTGAGCTCCATGGCCCCAAGGGCCCGGATCGACGGAGCTTCGGTCCAACAAATGCTTTCCGGCCGAGAGGTGATAGTCGGCATGGTGCGCGACGACTCCTTCGGCCCAGTGATCACGTTCGGATTGGGCGGGATCTTCGTCGAAGTGATGAAGGACGTCACCCAAAGGATCGCCCCGCTGTCGGACGAGGACATCGATGAGATGATACGCTCGATCAAGGCATATCCGATACTGACGGGAGCGAGGGGGAAGCGTCCGGCGGACATCGCGGCGCTCAAGGACGTCATCAATCGCCTGGCCCAGATCGCTAGGGATTTCCCGGAGATATCGGAGCTCGAGATCAATCCAGTCATCGTAATGGACGAGGGCCAGGGGGTCAACGCGGTCGATGCCCTGGTCACGATCAAAGGTGGTAGCAAATGAAGAGTCTGTTCTTAGGCTCGGCAATGGAGAAATCGGGCAAGACGATGGTAGCGCTGGGGATGGCGTTGAACTACCCTGGCAAGGTCGGATACTACAAGCCGTTCATGGGGAACCTGATGGCATACCACGAGATGATGGCCGATCAGGATGCGTACCTCATGAAGGCGGTGCTCGACCTCAAGAACCGCGAGGAAGAGCTCGCGCCATTCACTTACAACATATTCGACCCGGTGTCGATGAGCTCGATCGTCGCCGCATACGAGAAGGTGAGGAACGGCTACGACCTGATGCTGGTGGAGGGCACCAGGGACATCGTCTCCGGCTCATTGCACAAGGTCTCCGGGATCAGGATAGCAGAGGCGGTATCGGCTGATGTCGTCCTGGTCTCGACCGCCCAGCCAATCGCCTTGGACAAGATAGCCATGCTCAGGAGATGGATGGAGAACTTCAAGGTCAACTTCCGCGGGGTCATACTGAACCGCAATGACAATCCGCGGATCCAAACGCTGCTGGAAGGGAAGGGGATCAAGGTCTTCGGATCGATCCCGGAGATTCCAGAGCTTAGGCAATTCAGCGTGAGGGACGTCGCCTACGAGCTCAACGCCGATGTGGTCTCGGAGCTGGGAATGGAGAACCGCGTGGAGGAGATCATGGTCGGGGCGATGTACGAGGAGGCGGCGATGAAGGTCATGCGCAGGGTGCCAAGGAAGGCATTAATCACCGGAGGGGACCGGTCGGACCTGCAGCTGGCCGCGTTGACCACCGATACCTCGTGCCTGGTCCTGACCGGCGGCATGTACCCGTCCAAAATGGTCATCGCTAAAGCGTATGAGGCGAAGGTCCCGATACTGGTGACGTCCCACGACACGCTGAAGACGGCCGAGATGATCGATCATTTGATCGTGCGTATCGATCCCAACGACAGCTTGAAGATTGCCAAGGTCAAGAGGACGGTCAAGGAGAACGTCGATCTGGACGCGATCTGGGGTTGAGGATTAAAGAGAAGCATGCGGTGAAATCGGATCGAGAGAACGAATGATCAGGCATGCAGGATCAGCTCGCTGCTCCCATCCTCCCTTTCCCTCACCGTGATGGCGCTGGACATCAAATCCTTGACGTCCTCGATATGAGTAATGAGGAAGATCTGCTTGAACTGCTTCGACAGCTGCTCGAACGCGTTCATGATGCTGCGCTTCCTCACCTGGTCCTGAGATCCGAATATCTCATCCAGTATCAGGAAGTTGACCGAGCTCCCAGCCTTGTCGGCGATGACCCGGGAGATCGCCAACCGCAGGCAGAGATTGGCCAGGTCCGTCTCCCCGCCGGAGAAACGGGAGAGGGCGTGCTTCTCCCCCTTGTCGAAGATGAAGATGTCGTAATTGTCATCGATCATCATCCCCTGGTACTTGTTATCGGTCAGCTCGGCGAACAGCAAGGCCGATACCTCGGACAGGGTCGGCACCACTCTTGCCATTACGTTCTTCCGGAAGTCCTTCATCGTCAGGCTGAGGACCTGCTGCTCTTCCTGGCGGCGCATCGCGTCCTCGGCGTTCCTCTCCTGCCGCTCGATGTCCTCCAGCCTCGCCCTTCTTCCGGTGAGCTCGCTCGATCTGGCGGCGAGGTCGCTCTGCAGCCTCGTCGACTCAGTCATCATCGCTTCCTTGCTCGCCGATAGCTCATCGAGCCTCTGCTGGGTGCGGGGCAGCGAGCCAGGTTCGTAGTTCAATTCCCTGACCTGCCTGTCCACTTGAACTCGCCTCGCCTCGATCGCCTCTCTCTGCTGCAGCGCCCGTTCCTTCTCCTCCTCAAGCTCAGGCAATCTGGCCAATTGCGTCCTCAGCTCGTTGAACCGGTCCACCTTCTTCCTCGATTGCAGCAATCCTGCCTTCATCGATTCATAGCGTCGCTCGTCGAAGTCGACCGCGCCGATCTCCGAGAGCTTAGCTTCGGATGCGTCGCACTCCTCCCGCAGGACCGTCATTTGCCCCTGCAGCCGCTCCAAGGCCTCCTCGACCTTGGCCGCATCCTCGCATTTCCTCGACAGCTCTCTCTTCCTCTTTTCCAGGGCTTCGAGGCGCTCGCCAAGCTGCCTCGCGGCGTCGGCGTCCCGCTCCTTCTCTTGCTTGAGCCTCTCCCTCTCCCCAGAGCGCTCCGAGGACTCCGTCTCCAGCTTCTTCAAGAGGAAATCGTGCTGATCGCAAAGCTCCCTCTCGCAGGTCGGGCATTTCGACTGCCGTCCGAGCCGTGCGATCTCCTGCCGCTTCTCATCGGCTTTTGATTGCTCATCTCCGAGCCGCTTGATCTCCAATTCCGCGGACCGGGCGCTTTGTCGTCTTGCCTCGCGTTCCAGTCGGACCTGCTCCATGTTCGACTCGACGCGTTCCAGCGAGCCGCGGGCGCCGCTGCACTCCTTCGCCATCTGGCTCTTCGCCTCAAGCTCCTGCTCGGCTGAGGCGATCTTCTTCTTCGATGCTTCCAGGACCGCCAGCGAGGACTTGCGCTGCTCCGCGCGCCTCATGTCCTGCTCCAAGGCGTCCCTCTCCTTCGTCAGTTCCTCGTACCGGCTCGCCTCCGGCGCCAGCATGACCAGCTCCGGCTCCCTTGCCCTTAGCGATGACAGCGAACTTTCGACCCTGCCGATCGCCTCACCGATGGCCTTGAGCTCCGCTTCTGATCGCACCGCCTGGGTCTGGAGGTCGCGGTGCTGCCCGTCCAGCTTCGCCAAGGAATCGCGCTCTAACCGGGCCTGGGCGATCTGATCATTTACCCCGTCCAGCTGCGTCTTCAAGGCCTCAACTTCTTTCGCGAGGCCCAGGGTTGCCTCTTCGATGGTGCTGATGCCTCGTCGCTCCAGATCGCTGCGCTTCGCCCCTTCCGAGGTCACTAGGTCCCTTTGCAACGCCTCTAGCTCGGCCTTAACCGCATTGAGGTCGTGGTCGATGGCAACGACCACCTCATCAAGACGGTCTACACCAAGCATGCGCAGCACCAGCTTCTTGCGGTCTGCCGGGCTGAGGACGGAGAGCGCGTTCAGCTCCTTCTGCCTGGCGAACACCGAGATGAAGAAGGCCTTGTAGTCCATGCCCAACAGCCTCTCGATGGCCTGGGTCACAGCCTTCTCCCCGCTCGCCTTGAGCTGCCCGTTAACGGCCAAAGAGGCGTCAACGGCGTTGGAACGGCCACGCATCGCACGGTAGAGCTTGTACTCGTCGCCAGCGATCTCGAAGACCAGGTTGACGGCGGTGTCCTCGTTCGCCCCCGCGTTCGCATTTCGTATGCTCTCCTTTCCGGTGCGCACGATCATCTTCTCGTTGCCGTAGAGCGCCCAGGCCACCGCCTCGACCAGCGTCGACTTGCCTACCCCGTTCTGCCCCAGGATGCCGATGACGCCGTCGGGGAACTCGATGGCGGACGAGCGGAACTTGCGGTAGTTGCGCAGCTCCAGATATCTCAGTCTGATTCTTCCGCCTCCTGAAGGTAGCGAAGTCCGCGCTCTCGGATGCGTTCCTTGTCGACCCGTTCCAGGGGATGAGACCCAAGGAAAGAGACCCATTCCTTCTCCAGCGAATCGATGCTGCTGCCTGACGATTGCACCGAGGCGTTCTCGGGCAGCAGCTCGAGCTTCGGTTCGAAGTGCAGCGCGGACGATGTCAGCGACCGCAGCCAATGGAAATCGATCGATTTGTAGAGGCTGGTGGGGACGCACTTCACCTGCATGCGGACCAGCTTACCCCCCAGGTCGATCGATTGCAGCAGATCGGAGATCTCCGAACGGAGGCTGACCGCGTCAAGGGAACGGGCATCGATCGGG
>JACXTO010000194.1 GCA_016919565.1 Methanomassiliicoccaceae archaeon
CGATGGTCAGGTTGTGGTGTGAGAGCCCGGTTCGCATCGATCCTTGGTGATCGGTTACGACAGACAGAGAATGATAATGGATTGGCGGGCGGCCGTGATGTTCTCCTTGCGATCCCTCGGTGCCGCCCTCTTGTTGCCCGGTCTAGCGTAACTGGCCAGCCGCACGCAACTCAATGGTGATCTTGTCCACCGCGTCTTCGACATCCTGCGGCTTTCTTGCGCCAGTGCATACCAGCTTTCCGGATCCGAAGAGCAATAGCACGACCTTCGGCACATCCAGACGGTAAACGAGGCCGGGGAATTGCTCGGGTTCGTACTCTACCCTCTCCAGCCCAAGAGTGATTGCGATGGCGTTTAGGTTGATGTTCTGCTCCAGATCGGACGAGGCGACGATGTTCTGCACCTCGATCTTCGGCTCGATCTTGATCTGAATGCCAGCCTTCTCGAGCTGCTTGGTGACTTTCTCAATGGCCATCTTCACTTGCTCCAGGCTCTTTGCGCCAGTGCAAACGACCTTTCCGCTGCGGAACAGGAGCGTGGCGGTCTTCGGTTCTTTCAAGCGGTAGATAAGACCGGGGAACTGTTCCGGTTCGTACTCAGAGCCATCCAGGGAGATGGCCATCGTCGGGAGGTCAAGCTCAGTGCCCAAAGAAGTAGAAGCCACTACATTCTCGATCTTGTATTTCGAAATGGGAACACCCTATAAAGATTATTTATATACTCATATATAAGCAAGCCCGAAAATCCGATCGTGGGAATCCGCTCGTCTGGGCTAGAGATCTCTTATTGGCGATATCGTTCTTTGAGCCCCAAGAAGTTTCAAATAGTCAGGAATTTGGTAGATGGTTCAGGTGGGGATAGCGGAGGAGTTCGATTATGACACCGGGCATTCTTGAGGTGCTTGGCGGATTGGACAAGAAGGACAGCGTGCCGACCAT
This sequence comes from Methanomassiliicoccaceae archaeon, assembly GCA_016919565.1. Classification (GTDB taxonomy): domain Archaea; phylum Thermoplasmatota; class Thermoplasmata; order Methanomassiliicoccales; family UBA472; genus FEN-33. Next base: position 939 of record JACXTO010000194.1, read on the forward strand.
AGAGCATGATCTGGGCAGATTGGAGATAGGTTACAGATGGGCGGATTCCAAGGCTGCGATGATATCTGGGTTCATCAACATCGCCATGGGTGCCGGCTTCGTAGTCCCGATCCTGTTCATCAGCAAGGAGATGCTAGGGGGCGGGGTGGACCCGTCATTCTTGCTCTTCACATCTTTTTTCTACGTCTTCGCTGGCTTCTTCATTTACAACGGAGCGGCACGGCTTCTCAACCACGGCACGATCATCGTCGACGGGGAAGCCCTAGTATCCTATGATCGTCCTCTGCCGCTGAACTTGACGAAGAGGGTTCCTACCTCGAACATCAAGCGTGTCTATGCCAGCTACATTGTGAAGAACAGCAAGCAAGGCTCATATCGGGTGCATTTGCTGAGAGTAATGACCAATGATGGGCGGGACAGGATCGTCGATACAGGGATCAGCGAAGAGAACGCGCAGCTCTTCGCTTCCGAGATAAGCAAGCACTTGAGGCTCGCGGAGGGTCCGTTCGCCGACGATCTTGCCAAAGTTACCAAGGAGCCAGGAAAACTGGCGATCGAATATCAGCCGAAAGAGTACGCGACCTCCACCAATTTAGGGACACTGCTCTTTGCGGTCCTGTGGACTGGATTCACTTCCTTTTTCCTCATTTCCATCCTTCTGATCGGAGCGGACCTGTTCGTTCTCGTCCTGCTGATCCCCTTCATGGCCATCGGGTTCTTCCTCTTCTACTACTCCATCGGTCGGATGAGGAACCGGCGCAGCATCGTGATCGACCAGGGCTCGCTGGTTGCAAGGGAGAGCCCTTGGCCTCTCACCATGACGAAGAGGCTGAGCGTCGATGCGATCCAGGAGCTCACGGTGAGCGCGTCCGGAAATTGGTCTGCGCCGAACGATAGCAGCCTGGACATCCTCACCAAGACGGGCAAGTACGTCGCTATTGGCCGAGGCCTGAGCGAGGAGCAATCGCTCTTAATGGCACAGGAGATCAACGATTTCCTGGGCATCAAAGTGCAATCTGGGAACTGGAACGATCCGAACGTGGTTCAGACACCTGGAGCCCCGGTCCAACAGATGAGGAAGGCCAAGATGCCGATAGGCGCGAAGCTGTTCATTGCATTCGCCCTCATCTCCTTCGTCTCAATATTCGCATTCCTCGCCATCATGATGAGCGGCGTTTTTGAGTCGCAGGAGAGTGGCGGCCTGCGGATCGCGAATTATGATGCCTTCACCTATGGAGATTATATCGAATACATCGTCACGATAGAGAACACAGTCGACACCGAGGTCACGAAGACCCTGAAGCTCACACTGCACTACCAGAGTGGCAGTTCAGACAGCTACGAATCGCAGTTCCAGGAAGTGACGTTGTCCCCGTATGAGACGAGGACGTTCAATTTCACGATCTACCATTACTGCAATGGGTCGGAGACGGTCAGCTGCTCCTTCTGGAACCTTTAGGGGCGTGGATCTCATCAGGTCGAGATCGGTATGGTGAAGAAGAAGGTAGCTCCTTTACCTTCCTCGGATTCAACCCAGATCCTGCCACCATGACGCTCCACGATCTTCTTTGCGATGGCCAAGCCGACCCCGGTCCCCGGGTACTCCTGACTGCCATGCAAACGCTGGAACATCTGGAATATCTTGTCCGCGTACTTCATGTTCAGGCCGATTCCGTTGTCCCTTACGGCGAATGTCCATTCCCTTGCATCTTGCGAAGCAGAAATGGCGATCCTCGGCCGCTCCGGTCCGCGGAACTTGATGGCATTTGCGATAAGATTCTGCATCAGCTGCATCATCTGGGACTCGTCAGCCTCTATCTTTGGAAGAGGGTCGACGACGATCTCGGCCTTGCTCTGCTCGATGGATAACTTCAGGAGGGCCAGGGTCCTCGTGACAACATCATTGAAATCCACGGCGACGAACACTCTGCTTTCGGTATCGATCCTTGAATACTTCAGCAGGTCGTTGATCAACTCGCGCATTCTTGCGCCGCCCTCTACGGCGTAATTAATGTATTCGATGGACTTCTGATCCAGCTTTCCCTTGCACCTCATTTCCAGCAGTGAAAGATAGTTGATGATCATGCGCAAAGGCTCCTGCAGGTCGTGCGAGGCGACGTAGGCGAACTGCTGCAGCTCGGCGTTGGACCGTTTCAGCTCGTCCATTGTCCTCATGCGGTCGGTGACATCCCTTATCGATTCGATGGCTCCGACGCGGTTCCCTTGGCCGTCGTAGATAGAAGTGGCCGTGGCCCAGACATGTGCTCCTTTTCCATCGTTGAGACCGCTGCAGTGCTTCTCCGCAATTAGGGTATCCCCGCTCCGGACCACATAATCGTACAACTTCTTGAGCTCCTCATCTTCCAGGACCAGCAGGTCCAGAAGCATGCTGCGCTTGATCCCGTAGAAGGGGATCGAGAATACACGATCGCCATGGCCAACGATCTCCTCCTTGCTCACCCCGGTCATTTTCTCCATGGCCTTGTTCCAGGCGACGACCCTTCCTTCCATGTCAACGACGAGTGTGGCATCTGGAAGGAAGTCTATGATGTCGGCCAGCGCCTTCCTCGAGGCTTGCAGTTCGTTCTCTGCCTTCTTGCGTTCGGTGATATCGATGAAAGAGGCCACGCTCCCCCTGACGTTGCCGGAGGAATCCAATAATGGCCTTGCGCTA